>CAYUTT010000334.1:0-2864 GCA_964447575.1 uncultured Methyloceanibacter sp. | reverse complement strand
CCTTCTTCGATTGGTTTCTCGTCACGGAGAAGGCGGTCACCCTCTATTCGCAAGGCGTGAACCAGGCGGCGCAGGGAACCGACAAGGTCAACGCCATCATCAACTGCCATCTCGCCACGGGCCGCATCGGGCGCCCCGGCATGGGGCCTTTCTCCCTCACCGGACAGCCGAACGCCATGGGCGGCCGCGAGGTCGGCGGCCTCGCCAACCAACTCGCGGCCCATATGGACTTCGAGCCCGAAAGCATCGACCGCGTGCGCCGCTTCTGGAACGCGCCTGCCGTGGCCAAAGCACCCGGGCTGAAAGCGGTCGATCTGTTCGAGGCCGTCGAGGCGGGCAAGATCAAGGCTTTGTGGATCATGGCAACCAACCCGGCCGTCAGCCTGCCCCGGGCCGACGCCATGCGCGAGGTGCTTGCCAAGCTTGATCTCCTCGTCGTGTCCGAGGCGGTGGCCTCGAACGATACGTTGGCCGCACACCCGGACGTGCTTCTGCCGGCCGCGACCTGGGGCGAGAAGGACGGCACGGTCACCAATTCCGAGCGGCGCATCTCGCGCCAGCGCGCCTTTCTCGTGCCGCCGGGCGAGGCGAAACCGGATTGGTGGATCGTGTGCGAGGTGGCCAAGCGGCTCGGTTTCGGCCGGGCCTTCGCGTTTTGCTACCCTTACGAGATATTCCGCGAGCATGCAGGTCTGTCGGCCTTCGAGAACGACGGCACCCGCGACTTCGATCTCTGCGGCCTCAGCGACGTCACGCCCCACGATTATAACGAGCTCGCGCCCCTTCAGTGGCCAGTGCGCGACGGCACGCCTGCCGGGCAGGAGCGCCTGTTCGCCAATGGGCGGTTCTTCACGCCAGACTCCCGCGCCCGATTCGTTGTGATCGACGCGCCTCGACCCGCCTCAGCGCCGAAGCCTGCCTATCCCTACCTGCTCAACACCGGGCGCGTGCGCGACCACTGGCACACGATGACCCGCACCGGGAAGTCTCCTCGTCTCAGCGGCCATATCGACGAGCCGTTCGTCGAGATTGCGCCGGCCGACGCCGATGCACTCGGCCTGAACGAGGGCGGGATCGCGCGGCTGACCTCGGAGCATGGCAGCGCAAGCCTGCGCGTAAGGGTGAGCGCGAGCCAGCGGCCTGGTCAGGTTTTCGCGCCCATCCATTGGAACGCCGAGACGGCCTCCGACGCGCGGATCGGGGCCCTGGTTCATCCCATCCGCGATCCGCACTCCGGTCAGCCGGACATGAAGGCGACGCCGGTTTCGCTGACGCCTGTCCACTACAAAGCCCATGGGTTCTTGCTATCGCGCGATCCGATCGATCTGCCACCGGATTTCTGGTGGGCGCGGGCAGCGGTCTACGGCGGTGTTCTGACGCGCTTTGCCACCGACGTGCTGGCGGACCATTGGCAGGAGCTGGCACATGGCCTGCTCGGCAAGACGGGGGCGTTCATCGAGCTCAATGACCGCACGCAGCGCAGCTACCGTGCCGCGTGCGTGCGTGATGAGCGGCTCCAGGCCTGCCTCTATCTCGCCGCGGGAACCGACACATTGCCCGGGCTCGATTGGCTCAAGCAGCAGCTCGGCGCGGCGCGGCTCGATCGAAGCGCGCGGAAGGCGCTGCTCGCGGGACGCGGGCCGGATGGCATGGCCGATTCGGGCCCCGTGGTCTGCGCCTGTTTCGGCGTCGGGCTGAACACGCTGCACGACCTTATTGCTAGCGGCACCGCCACCTCGGTGGAGGCCGTAGGCCAGCATCTCAAGGCAGGGACCAATTGCGGCTCCTGCCAGCCGGAAATCAAGAAACTCATAACGACAATCACTGGGGAGCAAGTCCTTGCGAGCGCCAATGCCTAGCGCCGTCACGGCCGATCGAACGGGTCTGCCGCGCGGCATCGCATCAACAACAAGCAGAAGAGTGGGTGGTCGGAATGTCAGGTTCGGTTTCGCGGGGACTGCGCGGGGTAACACGGATTGGTGTCGCCGGAGTGTGTTTGTTTACTTCAATCACGGGGTTTGGCCCCGCCGCGCTCGCCCAGAGCGCTTATTACGATCCGCAGCAAGGCGCTCCCACGCGCTATCAGCCGCCGCATACGGGATTTTGGAACGGAAAATTCTGGACCGACACGCGTTACCGCTTTGAGTATGTCGATCAGGCCAACCTGCCGAAGGACGCGCGCGCCTCGACCATCCGCAACAAGACCGGCGTGGAATCCGGATTCTTCCACGGCTTTCGCGCCGGCGTCGAAGGCGAGTTCGTGATTGAGCTGGGGCCCGACGAGTTCAACAACACGATCAACGGCAAGACCCAGTATCCCATAGTCGCGGACGTAGAATCCGCAGAGGTCGACCAGGCCTATCTGGAATCCCACAACATCCCGGGTGTCGCACTGCTCGGCGGACGCTATCTGGAGAACCTCGACAACCTCCGCTATGTCGGCTCCGTGGCCTGGCGCCAGAACGATCAAACCTTCGACGGCGCGAAGGCCACCATCACAGCGGTTCCAGGCATGACCTTGCTCTACGCCTATATCGGCAACGTGAACCGCATTTTCAGCGACTCATCGCCGGTCGGCAACATCCACTCCAACGTCCATCTGATGCATGCGGAGAGCAAGGAGCTCTCCATCGGCAAGCTCACCGCCTACACTTATCTGATGGATCTCTACGATCTCGACCAATTCTCCAATGCAAGTTACGGCGGTTTCCTCAAGGGCAGTCAGGAGCTGAACGACAGCCTTTCTTACAATTACAGGTTGGAATACGCCCGCCAGAGCAGCTACGCCCATTCGCCGGTCGACTATGATGTGGACTATGTGCGTGTGGAGCAGGGGCTCACCAAAGGCGCGCTCACCGGCACGC
>CAYUTT010000333.1:0-2872 GCA_964447575.1 uncultured Methyloceanibacter sp. | reverse complement strand
CCCTGCCGGACGCCGTCGCCCAGGCCGTCACCGACGTCGTCGCCCACTTCGGCGTGCCGCTCGGCATCCATGCCCACAACGACGGGGAGCTCGCGGTCGCCAACTCGCTTGCCGCGGTCGCCGCTGGCGCGCGCCAGGTCCAGGGCACGGTCAACGGCTATGGGGAGCGGATCGGCAACGCCAACCTCTGCTCGGTGCTACCGAACCTGGTCCTCAAGGAAGGTGTGGAATGCGCCGCCAGCGCGCACCTTGCCGAGCTGACGGGGTTGTCCCGGGCGATCGAGGCGATGGCCAGGGTCGTGCCCAATCCCCGGCTTCCCTATGTCGGCGCCGCCGCTTTCGCCCACAAGGGCGGCGTGCATGTCCATGCGGTGGCTGCGGACCCCCGCACCTATGAGCATGTCGATCCGGCCAGCATCGGCAACGAGCGGAAGGTTCTGGTGAGCGAGCTGAGCGGCCGGCGGAGCATCGTCGAGCGTGCCCGCAGCCTCGGGCTCGACCTCGATCATGACAGCCCGGTCGCGACCGAGGTCATGCGCCGGATCAAGGAGTTGGAGCGCGAGGGCTTCCAGTTCGAGGACGCCTTGGGCTCCTTCGCCCTCCTTGTCCATCGCTGCAGCCCCTCCTACCGGCAGCCCTTCGAGCCTCTCGCCTACCACATCGATACCCATAAGGCGGCGACCGACGAGGGCAGCCATTCACTCGCGTCCGCCGAGGTTGCGGTCGGCGGTGAGGTGCTTCGCGGCGAGGCCTCGGGCGGCGGCCCGGTCGATGCCCTCGAGAAGGCGGTACGGCGCGCGCTCATCCCCGCCTATCCGCATCTCGACCGAGTGAGCCTCGTCGATTTCCGCGCCTATATCGCCCGGGTCCGCGAGGGCCCGCGTGGCAACATCACAGTCCGCATCACCGCGAGTGCCCCGGAAAGCCCGCCCTGGACAACGGTTGGAAGCGCCCGCGACCTCCTCCACGCCGCCTGGATCGCGCTCACCGACAATCTGGAGCTGGCGGTGCTGAAGCGCGCCGGCGTCACCGCGGCGACCGGCGACGTATTGACGACGACCGGGGGCGACACCCACGGCGGAGCTTGCGGCGATCCTCCGGCCGAAAATGGACGATAGGGACCGAAGAAGTCCTGTCGCGGCTTGCGGCGACCGACTGGTCTTGAACAGCTCAATCTCGCCGACGTGGGCGATCGCGCGTTGGCTGCGCGGTGTGCGGCGCTGGGGGCACAATTCCCTCCGGTAACCAGCGAAGCGTCGAGCCGGACCTATAGCCGTGATTATCCGCAAGGTCCCCCGCCTCGAGACCGCGCGTTGGCAGGCTGAGTTTGCGGCGCGCTGCGGCGCGCCGCGCTTGCCTGGCACTGCGAAGCGGCGCAAATTACGGACTAGCAGTGAAGTATCCAGGGAGTCCCGGTTGCAACTCGACTCTTAATAGATAAGGACGCGTGGCCATGACTGCCGGGGAGTTCGCCGCCTGGGTGGCATCTCTTTTCACTTTCACCACGTTCTACATGAAGACGATGGTGCCACTACGTGTCGTGGGAATCCTTAGCAATGTTGCCTTCCTTGCGTTCGCCCTAATCGAACATCTTGTCCCGGTCATCATCCTACACGGTACCCTGCTGCCGCTCAACCTCTTCAGGCTGCACGAGCTCCTGAAGCTCGTTGGCGAAGTACGGGAAGCCAGTACCGGGGACCTGGCAATGGACGCGCTCCTGCCGTTCATGACTCGGCGGCGGTTCAAGGCGGGAGAGACCTTGTTTCGGAAGGGCGACCCCTCGCATGAGATGTTCTACGTCTGCGAGGGCGTCATCCGGCTCGAGGAGATCGGCAAGACGATCGGCGAGAGCGACATGCTGGGCGAGATCAGCATGTTTTCGCCCAGCCGGAAGCGGACCGTCACGGCGGTATGTGAGACCGATGGCGAGCTGCTGCGGATGAGCGACGACCAAGTGCTGCGGCTCTACCATCAGAATCCGAAGTTCGGGTTCTACATCGTGCGGTTGATCACCCATCGACTTATCGAGAACTACGAGACGTTCGCTTCGGAGCAACAGCCTCTCGAGGTGGGACTTCGGGCACGGAACCCCTCCGAGGACCCGCCCTACCCCTCGAGCGACAGGCGGCCCGTGCCCGCGTCGTCCGCAAGACCGGTCAGGCGCCAGCGCGGCAAGGCCATCTATCGCATCGTGGGCTGGGCCGGTGCGGCCGTGGCGTTGGCGGCTTATGCTGGCTGGTGGCTCGCGCCCTATTTCACCTCGGTGCTCTTTCGTGATGCCGCGGTGACGACCTGGATCAACGTCGCGACGTCACCCATTCACGGTAACCTGGATGGGCCGCCGCCCGCCGTCGGCGAACGCGTGGGTGCGGACGGTAGCATCGCGCTGGTGCGCAACTTGCAGGCGGATCCCAGCGAGATGGCACGAGCGGCGGCCGAGGTCGCGCGCGCCGAAGCCGAAGTGACCGAGCTCCAGGCCTATCTGGCCCGCATGCGGGACCTCGACGCGCAGTGGCGGGCGCGCACCGCCAATTATGCCGATACCTTCAAGAAGAACCTGGAGACGGACATCGCTGGCGCGAGACAGGAGCTTGATTACATCACCGAGCGGCTGGCGCTGGAGCGCGCCGTGGCCGAGCGCAGGCAGACGCTCGCGCGTCAAGGCAATACCTCCCAAACCGACGCCGACGACGCTCTGGCCGAAGTGCTGGAACTCGAGCGAATGCGCGCCGAACTTGAGAAGATGATCGCTCACACCGAAGAACGTCGGCAGGCAGCCGATCGGGGGGTTTTCCTACAGAGCGATGGCAGAAGTCCCGAATGGGCATTCCAAAGCGAGGACCGGGTGCTCCTGGAACTCGCGCAGGCGACG
>CAYUTT010000332.1:0-2879 GCA_964447575.1 uncultured Methyloceanibacter sp. | reverse complement strand
ACGCAATATCGGCTTCAAGGGCGAGGCCAAGCTCAAATATCTCGACGGCGAGGTTCAGGTGTTGACGCCTGGCGATTTCGTGCGCTGTGCCGTAACCGGCAAGGCGATCCCGCTCGACGAGCTGCGCTATTGGAGCGTCGAGCTCCAGGAGCCCTATATCGACGCGGCGGCCTCTCTGAAGCGCTTCCGCGAGACCTATGCCGCGCCTGCCGCGGAATAGGGACACCATTCTCCAAACGATGGCCTAGTTGGACCTGAGAGCCGCGGCGAGCATCGCGGTCGCTTTCGCTTCGTCCTCGAACATGACCACGACGGGGAAAGGCCGCGAGCGGTGCTTGAGCTCGGTAAGCGCGCTGTCCTCGTCGCCATCGGGCAGCCGCGCCCAATCCTTCTCCGTGGTTACCAGCATCGCCGTCTTCTCCGAGGCTTCCTTCAGCAGGCGCTGCGCTTCCCTTTCGGTGTAGCGGTGGTGATCACCGAAGGCATGGCTCTCAACCAGCCGCGCGCCGTTTGCTTTCAGGGTCGCGAAGAACTTGGCGGGCCGTGCAATGCCGGCAAAGCCGATCACGGGCAAGACGCCGAGCCAGCGCGCGTCGCAATTGGGCGCGATCCTGCCGCGGAGCACGGGCTTGCCTTGCGCCTCGAACGCCGCGATCAGCGCATCCGCCTTCTTGCCGTCCCCGATCGCGAGCAGGGCATCCGCGCGGTTCATCTGCACGTCGAGCGGCGCCCGCAACGGGCCGGCCGGCATGACGCGGCGATTGCCCAGCCCCGAGCCTGCGTCCACCACAATCAGCGACAGATCCTTGGCGAGCGAGGGGTTCTGGAACCCGTCGTCCATGACAATGACGGTCGCGTCCGTGGCTTCGATGGCCTTCGCACCGGCGACGCGGTCCGCCGAGACGAAGGTCGGCGCCGTCGCGGCGAGGAGGAGAGGTTCATCGCCGACCTCGCTCGCATCCTGTCCTGACACCTGGACCGCGCCTTTCGCCGAGCCGCCATAGCCGCGCGTGAGGAAGGCTGGCCTCTGGCCCATCGCCTTGAGCAGCGCGGCTACCGCGATTGCCGTGGGCGTCTTGCCGCCGCCGCCGGCGGTGAAGTTCCCGACGCAGATCACCGGCAGGGGCGAGCGGTAGGCGGGGCCGCGGGCCATGCGTGACGCGGCCACCCGGCCATAGAGTGCGGCGAACGGCGTAAGCGCCACAGCGATCCCTCCCGGCTTGCGATACCACCAGGAGGGCGTTTCAAGAGGCATGTTGCAGGCTCGCTTTCGGCGGCAGGTACGCCTCGAGGGCTTCGAGCGTCCGCGGCAGTGCTCCGCCCATGCGCTGGATCGTGGCCTCGGCTTTCGTGGTCATTGCCGCCCGTGCCGATGCGTCCTGCAGGAGCCCGAGCACGGCGACGGCGAGGCTCTCCGGGCACTGGACCTCCTTGGCGCCGCCTGCCTTGAGCAACTCCGTATAGGAATCGCGAAAGTTCTGAACGTTGGGCCCGGTCAGCACCGCCGTGCCGAGCTTGATGGCCTCGACCGGGTTCTGCCCGCCGTGACGCACCAGCGAGCCACCGATGAAGGCGACGGGCGCGAGCGCGTAGAACAAGCCAAGCTCGCCGATCGTGTCGGCGATATAGATGTCCGTGCCGGCATCCGGCAAGCCGCCGTTCGAGCGCCGCGTAACGCTCAAGCCCTCGGCGCGGAGCTGCTCGGCGATCGCTGCGCCACGCTCCGGGTGCCGCGGCACGACGATCGTCAAAAGATTGGGCAGCGCCTTTTTTATAAGACCATGGGCGGCGCCGATCACTTCGTCCTCGCCGGGATGCGTGCTGACGGCAAGCCACATCGGACGCGCGCCGAATGCCGCCGCAAGCTCCGCCTTGCCAGCCTCGTCCACGGGCGGTGGCGGCGCATCCGCCTTGAGATTGCCGGCGTCGCGCGCTTGCGGTGCGCCGAGCTGGGCGAAGCGCTCGGCGAGTGCGTCGTTCTGGGCCAGCACCAGGTCGAAGGCCGAGAAGATGGGTCGGCTCAAGCCCGGGCGTCGCCGCCATGCCTTGAACGAGGCGGTCGACATGCGCCCGTTGATGAGCAGGAGAGGAATGCCGAGAGCCTTCGTCTCCAGCACGAGGTTTGGCCAGATCTCGGACTCTACGAGCACGGCGACGTCCGGGCGCCAATGCTGAAGGAACCGCTTGATATAGCCTTGCCGGTCGAGTGGCACATATTGATGCATCGCCCCTTTGGGCAGACGCACGCGCGCAAGCCGCGCCGACGTCACCGTCGCTGTGGTGAGCAGGATGCGCAGTTCGGGTCGCGTGGTCGCGATGGCATCGATGACAGAAAGCGCGGCGTTGACCTCGCCAACGCTCGCCGCATGAAACCAGATGAGGAAGCCCGATGGGCGCGGCGCGCTTGCCAAACCATAGCGCTCGGGATGCCGGTCCGGCTCTTCCTTGCCGCGGCGCGTGCGCCAAGCGAGGATCAAGGGGGCGATGGGCGCCGCGAGCCGCGTTGCCATGCGATAGACCTTCAGCGAGATGCCGGGTTTCGAGACTGCCTCCTTGTGGAGAGGATCGGTGGCGCCGGCGAGCGTGTAGGCCCGCGCCGTCACCTCGGAGAGCGCAAGCTCGATGGCCTGACGCCCGGCCTCGATCTCCTTCGCATCGTCGGTTGCCGGCACGCGCACCGGATCGCCGATGACGATGGCGAGGGTCGAGAAGGGGAGGTTGATGGTGAAGGCGCTCCAGGTCGGCAGCTTGAGGAAGCGCCTGGTGGCGATGGCGAACGGCACGACCGGCCGCCCGGACTTCGCGGCCAAGCTGGCGATGCCTATGCCGGCGCGCCGGGCCGGGCCGGGTGGCACGTCCGCAGTCATGGCGACGGTCGC
>CAYUTT010000331.1:0-2885 GCA_964447575.1 uncultured Methyloceanibacter sp. | reverse complement strand
CTGTTTTCAGGTTGAAAACCTGACGTCCTGACCATTAGACGAAGGGGGCGGCGCGCAAGAGCCTCGTCATATAGAAGGCCTTGGGGCGGCCCGCAAGAAGGTGGCTCAAGACGCCTCGCCGCATGGCGCCGCGTCTTCGATCATAAGCTCGACGCTCTCCCGGCCCTGCCAGTTGGAACGGCGCAAGTGCCCCGCGACGTGGAGGGGCAATCCCTCGGCCCTGGCGAAGAGATCGGCCAGCGGGGTTCCCAAGACTCTGAAGGCGCAAGCCTCGAGGCGCCCGCCGTCCGCGGCGAGAAGCGTGCAGCGCAGATGCGTCTCGCCTATGGCACGAAGCCTTGTCACGCGGTGGGCAGGAAAGACGAAGCGCGGCCTTGGATGCCCCGGTCCGTAAGGCCCGGCGCGATCCAAAAGATCGAGCAGCTCAAGGGTGGCGCCGCGGGCAGAGAGCGCACCGTCGATGGCAAGCTGGCGCGCCGCGATGGCATGCGCCACGGGTCCCGCCAAGCGGTTCCGCAGAAACGCCCGCGCGGCGTCGTGTTTCGCAAGATCGAGGGTGAAGCCGGCTGCCATGGCATGGCCCCCACCCTTGAGGAAGAGTCCCTCCTGTACTGCCGCGCGCACCGCGGCGCCGAGATCGACGGTGGGGACCGACCGAGCCGACCCTGTCGCCGTCCCGTCAGTCTCGAAGGTCATGACGAAGGTGGGCCGGTGGAAGCGGTCGGTCATGCGCCCGGCCACGAGTCCAACGAGACCCTTGTGCCACCCGGTAGAGCCGATGAAGAGCAGCGGGAGATCGGGCGTCTCCGCAAGTGCCACCTCGGCACGGGCAAAGGCCTCCTCCAGCATGCGATGCTCGATCGCCTTTCGCTCGGCGTTCAGCGCCTCGAGCTTGGCGGCAATGGCACCGGCCTCGACATCATCGTCCGTCGCAAGGAGCCGTGCGCCGAGTCCCGAAGCCCCAATGCGACCCCCGGCGTTGATGCGCGGCCCCAAGATGAACCCGAGTCCGTAGGTGGAGGGTGCTTCGTCGAGGCGCGCTGCGTCGGCGAGCGCGCGCAAGCCTGCCTTGTGCCTGAGACGGAGCACCTTGAGCCCCTTGGCCACAAAGGCGCGGTTCACGCCCTTGAGCGGCACCACGTCGCAAATTGTCGCCAGCGCCACGAGGTCGAGATGCGCCAGAAGATCCGGTTCCGAGCCCCGATAGAATTCCGCGCGCCGCAGATGGGCTACGGTTGCCACCAAGAACAGAAACACGACGCCCGCCGCGGCTAGATGGCCCTGGCCTGAGAGGTCGTCCTGGCGGTTCGGGTTGACCAAAGCGAAGGCCGGCGGCAGGGCTTCGTCCGCCTGGTGATGGTCGATGACGATGACCTCGGCTCCGGCGGTGTTTGCGGCGACGATGGCGTCATTCGCGGCCGTTCCGCAATCGACGGTGAGAATGAGCCGTGCCCCCTCCTCCACGAGGCCGGCGAGTGCCTGCGGCGACGGCCCGTAGCCTTCGGTGAGGCGGTCGGGGATGTAGGTGGTACAGCCTTGTCCGTGCGCGCGGAGGAAGCGCTCGATGAGGGCGACGGAACATGCCCCGTCTACGTCATAATCGCCGAATACGCCGATTGCCTCGCCTGTCGCGATCGCCTGCGCGAACCGCTCCGCCGC
Organism: uncultured Methyloceanibacter sp.; assembly: GCA_964447575.1. Taxonomy (GTDB): domain Bacteria; phylum Pseudomonadota; class Alphaproteobacteria; order Rhizobiales; family Methyloligellaceae; genus Methyloceanibacter. Next base: position 1,226 of record CAYUTT010000331.1, on the reverse strand, counting down.
ACGCTCCATGTCCTGCAGGCGTGCCGGATCCGGCAACAACGCCCGCAAGGAGGGATCGAGGTAGCGGTCGAGCATATGCGGCTCGGCGCCACGGGCAGCGAGCACGCGCCCGAGCAACTCCGGCAATCCTTGCGCCTGGGCAATGGCGGTTGCCGTGTGGCTTCGGCCCGGCTCGAGGCGCTCGACCCACCGCCGGCCTTGGACGGAGCGCTCCACGCCAAGCAGCGCCGGCGGGCTGTCACTCGCGTCATACTTCAAGGCTGCCGTCACGCTTAGCACCACCCGGTCGAACGTCTTGTCCCGACCGGCAAGTGTAGCCGATTCGGACGTCCCGCCCGCTCATTCGAACTTGCTGAGGTCCGCGTGCTGGGCCTTGATCCAGCGGATCGTGCGGGTCGCCGCCCGCATGACCACGCTCTGGGTGAAAATCCCCTCTTTGGTGAAGCGCACGCCTTCGAGCAGGGAACCGTCCGTGATGCCCGTGGCAGAAAAACTCAGGTCGCCGGATACCATGTCGCCAATGCCGTATTTGCGATCGAGGTCGACGATTCCGACCGCCAAGGCGCGAGCGCGCTGCTCGGCGTTGGATGCTACGAGCCGGCCCTGCATTTGACCCCCGATGCAGGCGAGAGCCGCGGCGGCGAGCACGCCTTCCGGCGCGCCGCCAATCCCCATGTAAAGGTCTATGCCCGTCTCGAGCGGCTCGGTGACGTGGATCACGCCGGCGATGTCACCGTCGCCGATCAGCCTGAGCGCCGAACCTGCCGCCCGCACCTCCTCGATGAGCTTCGCATGGCGTGGGCGGTCCAAAATGCAGACTGTGAGGTCGCTGACGAGAACGCCCTTGGCCTTGGCCACGGCATTCAAGTTCTCCGCCGGCGTGGCGTCGAGATTAACTAGGCCCTCCGGATAGCCGGGACCCACGGCGATCTTGTCCATGTAGATCGCCGGTGCTTTCAGAAAATGGCCCCGCTCGGCGACGGCGAACACCGACAGTGCATTTGGCAGAGCCTTGGCGCAAAGGGTTGTGCCTTCGATGGGATCGACCGCAAGGTCAAGCGCGAGGCCGGAGGCGGAGCCAGCGCCGATCGTTTCGCCGATGAAGAGGGCTGGCGTCTCGTTCTCTTCGCCTTCCCCCACGACGACGACACCTTCTATCGGCAGGCGCGCAATCTCGCGATACATCGCCGCGGCCGCGGCCTCGTCGGCGGCGGCCTCGTCGCCAC
>CAYUTT010000330.1:0-2889 GCA_964447575.1 uncultured Methyloceanibacter sp. | reverse complement strand
GGCGACGGCTTCAGGATCACCTGGAACTGATAATAGTGCTGGAGCCGGTTCGGGTTCTCGCCGTAGCGGCCGTCCTTGGGGCGGCGCGAGGGCTGCACGTAGGCCGCGCGCCAGGGCTTGGGGCCGAGCGAGCGCAAGGTGGTGGCGGGGTGAAACGTGCCGGCGCCCATCTCCATGTCGTAGGGCTGGAGGATGACGCAGCCCTGGTCGGCCCAGAAGCGCTCGAGCCTCAGGATCAGGTCCTGGAAGGAGGGCGCGTTGGCTTCGCGCGATTTTGCTGGCTTCATCATCAGGCCGACTGCGGTTCAGGGTTTCTCGTTAGCGTCATCTGTCATTGCCCGGCTCGACCGGGCAATCCAGTAATCTCCGACGGTGGCTTATAACCAAGATTGGTGGTTACTGGATTCCCGCTTTCGCGGGAATGACACATGAAGTTGTGGACGGGCGCGCCTCAATGCATCCGTTTCGGGCGGTAGACGCCGGTCGCGGGATCCTGCTCCAGCGGCACGGCATGCTCGATGTCGCGGCGCTCCATGGCCTCCTTCGCCGCACGAAGATCGGCGGCGATGCGGTCCTGCTCCTTGCGCAGGAGGCGCCCGATGAAAATAAGGCCTGCGCCCGCGGCGATCAGAAGAAGAAGCTGCGGCATGGCTAAAGCCCGAATCGCGACCAAAGCGCGCGCGCCTCGATCGCCGAGATGACATCGGCAGAGAGCCCGTCCGGCCAGCGCCCGAAATCGAGGCCCGCGCTATCCGCAAACACGCTCCGCTTGCGGCGGAACCAGGACGTGGACGGGGTGACGAGCTTGAAGCGCACGTCATCGCCATAGACCTCGCGCATCTTGGTGCGGACGTCGGACAGGCCGTCGATCAGGCCAAGCTCGAGCGCCGTCTTCCCCGACCAGAACTCGCCGGTGAACAGGTCCTTGTCGTCCTTGGTGAGCTTGTCCGCCCGGCGCGTCTTGACCAGGTCGATGAAGGCCTGGTGCACGTCGAGCTGGATGGCCTTGATGCGTTTTACGTCGGCCGGCTTCTCGGGCAGGAACGGGTCGAGCACGTCCTTGTTGGTGCCCGCGGTATAGACGCGGCGCTCGACGCCGATCTTCTCGAGGAGCCCTGGGAAACCGAACGTGGCGGTGATAACGCCGATGGAGCCGACGATCGAGCTCGTATCGGCGTAGATCTCGTCGCCGGCGAGCGCGAGCATATAGCCGCCCGAAGCCGCGACATCCTCGGCGAAGACATAGACCTTGAGGTCCTTCTCCTCGGCGAGCGCGCGGATGCGCCTGTAGATCAGCGTCGATTGCACCGCCGAGCCGCCCGGCGAATTGATCTGGATGGCGACGGCCTTGGCGCCCTTCATGGCGAAGGCCCTCTCGATGGCGCCGGCGCAGGTCGAGAGCGAAAGGCCCGGCTTTAGCGGCATGGTCATGCCGATGGGCCCGGTGAAGCGCAGCACGGGCACCAGGGGACCGGACTTCATCCACGAGGACGGGAGGTAGGACTTCATGGTCTTGAGGAAACCGCCCTCGCCCTTGTCACTGCTCATTCTCATTCACCTGCCTTCCTTAGACCCAAGCCGCCCGCCGCACCTTAACCGTTGTGCCAATAAAGGCCAGAGATAGGCAACGCCGAAGCGTTTGCTTAACGCAGACCGAGGCCAGGACAACAGCCTGTCGGAATTGCTTGCTATACTTCGTCTCGAAGGCGGGGGAACCCGCCTCGGGGCGGCGCGCGTTTCGGCGAGGGCGCCGCGCTCGATTCAGGAGGAATTGATGAGCAAGGTTGCAACTCTGTTTGTGGCTTTGGGCGTTTTGGCGCTTGCCTTCGTCACGCTCGCTCCGAGCGCGGCGGAAGCCGGCTGGCGCCGCTGGGGCGGCCCGGGCGTCAACGTCTATGTTGGGCCGCGCTGGGGCTATTACCCGCCGCGGCGCTACTACCGTCCCTACGCGCCGCGCCGCTACGGCTACTATCCGCGCGGCTATCCGTACGGCTACTACCCCTATTGGCGGAACCGGTACTGGGGCGGCTGGTACTAAGCGCGCGCCACCGCGGCATGACGAAAGGCCGTTCCCGGCGACGGGAGCGGCCTTTTCCTTTGCCCCTCGCGACTTGCATGGTGAACGGGAGATGAACGGGCGTCTCAGCCTGGGTTCAGGCGGCACCTCCTAGAACGGCCTTCACGAAGGTCCGTCTAGCGGGCCTTGCGTGCCCGAGAGCTCTCCTCACGCTCGGGCGACTTAGGGCTGCCGCCCTTCCCCCCGGGGCGGCGGCCCTTCCCTTGCGGGGCCCCGAGACAAAGCGCCTCCCCGCCCCGCAACACGGCCTCGGCTTCCGCGCTATAGGCCCCGTCCAGCCCATGCAGCACGAGGCCCGGCAAGAGCCGCAAGCCGGCGCGGCTTCCTTTGCGGCCCTGCACGATGACCCGCAGCGCGGGCTCGCCCGCCTTGGGGAAGAGCGGAAAGACAGCGAGATCGCCGAAACGGCCCCGGAGCAGCGCCAGCAGCGCATCGAGACTGTCGGCCCGGTGGATCAGGGTGAGCGTGCCCTTCGCCGCCGCCATGGTGGTGAGAAACCGCACCCAGCGCGAAAGTGCCTCCTCACCCATGACATGGGCCGCGGCGCGCGCCCGGTCGGGCGCCGCGCGCACCGCGCCCTCCGCATAGAAGGGCGGATTGGCGATGACATGGTCGTAGCCCTCGCGGACAAGGCCCGCGGTCCGGAGGCTCTTGGCGGGCGCGGTGACGTCGGCCGCAATCGCCGTGAAGCGGCCGGCGAAGCCGTTGCGCGCGGCATTCTCGGCGCCGAGCGCGCACAAGGCTTGGTCGATCTCGACGGCGGTCACAGTTGCTTCGGGCTCGCGCGCGAGCACGCAAAGGCCTGCCACGCC
>CAYUTT010000329.1:0-2910 GCA_964447575.1 uncultured Methyloceanibacter sp. | reverse complement strand
AAGCGCCGACACTTGAGGATGCCGGAGGGTCATTGACAAAGGGTAAGCTGAACGCGGTACGCGCGGCGTTCAAGGCTGGCATCAAGCTTTCCGCGATTGCGCGGCAGTTTGGGATTTCACAGTCCGATGTCAGAAAGGCGCTCGCCCCCGAGGTCCGAGATCGGACATCGCGGCGCTAATCGCATCACAAATCAACAGCAAACGCGATTTCAGGTCGTTGCTCTTTCAGCACGGATGTCTCCTTTCGAGGAGATTGCGGACCAGTTGACTGAAGCGGTGCATGTCGCGGAAGTGCCAGATGCAGACAATTTCCAAGAAGCATGCTGATTTCATAGCCGCCTTGTTTTGCTATTCGAGGACGCTGATCTCATCGTTGGCGTGACGCAAGCGTTCGGAGAACTCCCGTGTCAAATTGCTGAGGATGGTGATCATGACATTGGGATGCTCGGATGCGAGGTCGTTTAGTTCATCTACGCCAAACCCGTAACAAATCACCTTCTCATTGGCGATGACGTCGGCCGACCGCTTGCCGCCGTCCAGGAGCGCCATCTCGCCAAACGTCAGCCCCGGCCCGATGGAGGCCACACGCTTCCTTCGCTTACCGTATCCATGCACCTTGATCTCCACGCTGACTGTCCCACGTGCGATCACGAAGAAGAGCTTGGCCACGTCACCCTCGCGTATGATCACGTCGCCCTTCTCGAACACGAGCGGTTTAAGAATCGACTCCACAAGGCGGCACTCCTCGTTCGACAGCCCTTTGAAGAGATTGATCTGCGACACCGAGAACTTCGTTCCGAAGCTGAGTTCGGTACCGGCCAGAAGCTGGTCCTCGCACCACTCAAGGGCGGCGTCGGCGTCGCGGAACCGGCGCAGGTTATGAGACTCCTCGCTCTCGGCCAGCGCCCGGATGAGCCGGTCGAGTGATCCCTTGTCGGTAATGGCGGCGAACACGAGCTCCGAATCGCTCCCGGCCATTGAGCGCGCCGCCTGCACGATGAGCTTGCAGGCCGCAGTGTCGGCCAGGTGCACGCGTTTGAAGTCGATGATGACATAGCGGGAGTCGCCGGCAAGTTCGCTAAGCTTGCGCAGGAGCTGCTCGGTCGAGCCAAAGAAGAGCGCCCCTTGCGCCTCCAGCACCGCCACCTTGTGCCCCTCCGCCGCCAGTATCTCGCGCTCCTCGGGTGTGCGCAGGCGGTTGGAGCGCACGAGATCGGCACGGTAGTCGCGCCGGACAACGGTGCGGACATCGGTGCGGTTGTTGAAGGCATGCAACTCGAACTCGCTGGCAATCTCCTGGCAGGCACGGACGCCGCGCACGCTGTTGCCTTGCCCGTCGATCGGCGGCGAGTAGACGGAAATGCCGATCTGCCCGGGGATCACGGCGATGATGCAGCCCGACACGCCGCTCTTGGCCGGCATGCCGACCTCGTAGGCCCATTCACCCGCGTAGTCGTACATGCCGCAAGAGTTCATCACCGACAGCATGTCGCGCACATATTGCGTCTCGAATACCGCCTTGTTGGTGAGCGGGTTCCACCCGTCATTGGCGAGCGTAGAAGCCATGATGGCAAGATCGCAGGCCGTGACCTCGACGGAGCACTGGCGGAAGTAGAGGTCGAGCACCTCGTTAGGGTCACGCTCGATCATCGCGGTGTTTAGCATCATGTAGGCGATGGCCCGGTTGCGGTGCCCCGTTGCGAGCTCGGATGCGAACACGGCCTCATCAATGCCGAGCTTGCGGCCGGCGAGGCTTGAGAACAGGTCGAGCATGTTGGCGATGCGCTGCTCTTGAGTGTCGCCCTGCATCATCTCGGCGATGGCAATCGCACCGGCATTGACCATGGGGTTGAACGGCCGGTTGGCATCCTCATCGAGCACGATGGAGTTGAACGCTTCGCCCGTGGGTTCCACGCCGACCTGCTCCAACACGCGCGGCCGGCCGAAGTGCTGAAGCGCGTAACCGTACATGAAGGGCTTCGATACGGACTGGATGGTGAAGGGATGCTCCGCGTCGCCCACCGCGTAAATCTGGCCGTCGACTGTGGCGATGGCGATTCCGAACAGGTCGGGATCGACCTTGCCGAGTTCGGGAATGTAATCTGCCGGACTGCCGCCGCTCACCTGCGCTACTCGGGCATGAAGGCCGGAGATAAAGTCCTCCACGGGAGCAAATGAGGTCTGCCGTTTGACCCCAGGCCTGCGCCCGATCGGATCGACTTTGTTCAACGTGCCCCCCGGCTAGGCCCCTCGCCAACTCTATCAGGAATCGTGCCAGGCGGCGGAGAGGCAGCTGAAATCAGTGTCTACGGCCGAAAGGCCGAGACGTCCTGCTCAAAGGTTGGGCAATTGCCGCCTAAAGAGTGATCTCTTTCCGCCGGTGTTTGGCTGGCTGAGCGCGGGCAGGAAACGTAGATGCCGCGATTAGCTGACCAATGCGCAATGTCGGTTCGGGTCAAACCCGGCGGTAGCGTCTCGTTGGCGTCGAGTCGGCTTCGCCCCGGTGAGCGGACGTTCGGACGCAAAGTTGCTTGGTGGCATTAGGATTCGCGGGCGGCCAAACTGCGGAATGTCATTCTCCACAATTCAGCCCGCGAGCTCGCTTGACGAGTTTTTCAACACAATCTGCAAGAAGCCAGTGGCGGTGGTCGGTAAGGCAGTGATAGCGTCGCCGCGAGGCCGTCAGTGGTCTTGGAGAGATAGGCTCTCTATAGTGAGCTGCCGAAGCCGTATGGGATCGGTCACTCCGTCGGCCACCAGGTTCAGAAGCTTTTGGCCGACGGCAATTCTAAGCTCGCCATCATCCGCATAGTCGTGAACAGGGCCACGAGTGATCGCCCAAATGGCGGTGAACGGAGCTATGCGCGGAAGTTGGTGACAGCGTGAAGGGGTAAGGCGGCGTATCGTGGG
>CAYUTT010000328.1:0-2911 GCA_964447575.1 uncultured Methyloceanibacter sp. | reverse complement strand
GTTCATGTTTCCGGGATTGACGTTCAGGCCGGGCCAAAGCGGCGGCCTTCCGCTCCGGGCACGCAAACGGTTTCCTTCGAGCGGGCTCCGCGGACGCTTCCAGCCGCCTAAGATCTATGGCCGCATCGGCGGACTCGAAGTGCAGCTCGCCCGCAAGAAGAGCGAGGTCAGGCGCGCGCAGCGACTCCGCTACAAGGTGTTCTACGAGGAGATGTCGGCCACCCCCGGCGCGCTCGCAATGCTGTCGCGGCGCGACGAGGATGCCTACGATCCGATCTTCGACCACCTCCTCGTGATCGACCGCGGCGATGCCGGCAAGGGACGCTGGCGGCGCTCGCAAGTCGTCGGCACCTATCGCGTGCTGCGCCAGGACGTGGCCGACCAGAACGACGGCTTTTATACGCAGGGCGAGTACAATATCGTGCCGCTGATCCAGTCGAAGCCCGATTACAGCTTCATGGAGCTCGGCCGGTCTTGCGTGCTGAAGCCCTACCGCAACCGGCGCACCGTCGAGCTCTTGTGGCACGGCATCTGGTCGTATGTGCGGGAGCACGAGGTCGATGTCATGGTCGGCTGCGCGAGCTTTCCCGGGATCGACCCGGCCGAGCACGCGATGGCGCTCAGCTTCCTCCACCACACGGCGCTCGCGCCAGAGGAATGGCGGGTCCGCGCACATGAGCATTTGCGCGTCGACATGAACATGATGCCGCCCGAGGCGGTCAACATGCGCGCGGCGCTGAAGGCGATGCCGCCCCTGATCAAGGGCTATCTGCGGCTCGGCGCCTATATCGGCGACGGCGCGGTCATCGATCACCAGTTCGGTACCACCGACGTGCTGATCATCCTGCCCGTGGAACAGATCAGAACGCGCTACTTTGCCCATTTCGGCGCGCCCGACGAGCTGGTTTCGCGCGTCGCGCAGGAATTCGGACCGCTCAATTAGGCATTCAGCCATCCTCGTCCTGGTTTGACGGCGGTCGGGACGGCTCGTAGATTCCCCACCATGGGTCACACCGACGTCAAAGGCGCGGCGCTCGCGGCCGAGGCCGCCGTCAATCTGCGGCAGCTCAACGAGCGCTCGCGTGAAATCTTCAAGCGGATCGTCGAGACATATCTCGAGACCGGCGAGCCGGTCGGCTCGCGCAATCTCAGCCGGGCGCTGCCGATGATGCTGTCGCCGGCCTCGGTGCGGAACGTGATGTCGGATCTCGAGGGGCTCGGCCTCATCTATGCGCCGCATACGAGCGCTGGCCGGCTACCCACCCAGTCGGGCTTACGGCTCTTCATCGACGGCCTGTTGGAGATCGGCGATATCACCGAGGCCGAACGCAACGAGATCGAGATGCGCATGGCGGCCAGCGGACGGCGCCGGGGCGTACAGGATTTCCTCGCCGAAGCAGGCGAGATGCTATCGGGCCTGTCGCGCTGTGCCGGCGTGGTGCTTGCCGAGAAGCAGAGCAAGACGCTGCGCCAGGTGGATTTCGTCAATCTCGGCCAGGGCAAGGCGCTCGCCGTGCTCGTCGGCGAGGACGGCGACGTGGAGAACCGCATCGTCACGTTGCCCGACGGCTTGCCCCTCTCCTCCTTGCACGAAGCGTCCAACTACATCAATGCGCGCATCGGCGGGCTCACCTTGATCGAGGCGCGCACGCGCATCGAGGCCGAGATCGAGGCGCGCCGGGCCCAACTCGACGAGCTGACCGCGCGCGTTGTGACCGATGGGCTCGCCATTTGGTCCGGCGACGGCGCCGACCGGCAGAGCCTCATCGTTTGCGGCCACGCACATCTTCTCGAAGACGTAAAGGCCATGGAGGACCTGGAGCGCATCCGGCTCCTGTTCGAGGATCTCGACGCCAAGAAGGATCTGATCCAGCTCTTGGGCCTCGCCGAGCGCGCCGACGGCGTACGCATTTTCATCGGCTCGGAGAACAAGCTGTTCTCGCTGTCGGGGTCGGCGCTCATCGTCTCGCCCTTCGAGGATAGCGAGCAACGAATCGTGGGCGTGCTCGGCGTGATCGGGCCCACCAGGCTCAATTACGCGCGCATCATTCCCATGGTCGACTACACGGCAAGACTGCTGGGCCGGCTCGTGCCCTGAGGCTCCGGCCGGTTCTCCCTTGATTTTTGCCGGCTCACGGTTGATATCCCGGCTTCCCCTTGAACCCACAATCGCCGAGGCGGCAGATGCCCGACGACAAGAACGATCCACGTAAGGCCAACGAGGATCAGGCGAAATCCGCCCCGTCCGAAACGGCCGAGAACGAGCAAGGCCAGGACGCCGGCGCCGAGCTTGCGGGCGATCTCGAAGGGCTGCGCGCGGAGAACGCCGATATGCGGGACAAGCTGCTCCGCACCATGGCGGAGATGGAGAATCTGCGCCGCCGCACCGAGCGCGAGAAAGAAGATACGGCGCGCTTCGCCATCTCCAATTTCGCCCGCGACGTGCTCACCATCGGCGACAATTTGCGGCGCACGATCGAGCACGTGCCGGCGGACGCCGCGGCGCAAGACCCCGCGCTCAAGAGCTTCCTCGAGGGAGTCGAGTTGACCGAGCGGGAGCTCCTCAAGGTCCTGGAGAAGCATGGAGTCACCAAGCTGGAGCCGCTTGGCCAGCGCTTCGACCCGAACCAGCAGCAGGCCATGTACGAGGTGCCGACCACCGAGGTGCCCGAGGGCACCGTGGTGGAGGTCATGCAGGCGGGCTATAGGATCGGCGATCGCGTGCTGCGGCCGGCTCTGGTGGCTGTCTCCAAGGGCGGGCCGAAGCCCGCGCCCCAAGCAAAACCCGAGCAGGGCGGCAATGGCTTCGGCGCAGGCACCGCGGCCAACGACGACACACCGCGCGGGGACTGACAACCCTAGAGCCGATTTGATGAACGCAGAATCGTTTTAAGGATTCCCTTTTGGGCCG
>CAYUTT010000327.1:0-2913 GCA_964447575.1 uncultured Methyloceanibacter sp. | reverse complement strand
GGCCGTGGCCCATGGAGTCCTCGACATTGTCGCCGAAGATCCAGAGGAACAGCATATTGAAGCCGAGATGCAGCCAGCCGCCATGCATGAACATGGAGGTGAAGACGGTTGCCCAGGCGGGGATCGCCGCGAGCGCCGGGTCCAGTTCCGCCGAGCCGAACAGACGCGCCGGGATCATGCCGAACTGAAAGAACGCGGCCTCGCCGCCGCGCGTGCCGAGCGATATCTGCCAGAAGAAGACGAGCACGCATATACCGATGATCGACCAAGTGACCATCGGCGTACCGATGCGCGGGTTGTCGTCTGCAATGGGAAACATGCGGTCTCTCGCGGGTCCCCTGGCTGGCGGCGCTCAGTAGAGCAGATAAGGCCTTCGTAACTCCTCGAAGTCTTTCACGCCGGCGCGCCAGCTGGCGGCGATGTCGGCGACGGGCATCTGCTGCTCGATCTGTCCTCGCAATGTGGTGGAGCCGGCAAGGATATCGATGGGCATCTTGTCGTGCTCATACTCGTAAGGAGGATCGCGCCATGCAAATTGATCCGGCGCGAGACCGTAGCATGCATGCAGGAGCGCCACGCCCGCCTTGACCGGCTCGAAATCCCAGCGCGACGTGACGTGGATCTGACATCCACCGCACGGCGCTTTTGCGTGCTTCTGGAAGGTCGGCTCGAACGCGACCTCCCGAAAACGAACGCCGGGCATGCCCATTTCGTTCAGACGCGCGGCAAGATCGACGCCATCGAGCCAAGGCGCGCCGATCAACTCGAATGGACGCGTGGTGCCGCGGCCCTCCGAGACCATGGTCCCCTCGAAAAGGACCGTACCGGGATAGACGACGGCCGTATCGAGCGTCGGCATGTTCGGCGACGGCATGATCCAGGGGAGTTCGGTGCCGTCGAAATACAGCTCCCGCGACCAGCCCGCCATGGGGATGACTTCGAGCGGCGCGCCGATGCCGTGATGCTCGTTGAACAGCCATGCGAGCTCGGCCACCGTCATGCCGTGGCGCATGGGCATGGGAAACTGCCCAACGAAGGACTCGAAGCCCGGCTCCAGCATCGGTCCCTCGACCTGAAGGCCGCCGATGGGGTTGGGGCGATCGCAGACGACGACGGGAAGCCCTGTCTTGGCCGCGGCGCGCAGGCAGTTCGCCATGGTGTAGATGAAGGTGTAGATGCGCGCGCCGACGTCCTGGAGGTCGATCACCAGCACGTCGATGAGATCGAGCATCTCCGGCGTCGGTTCGCGCGTCTCGCTGTAGAGCGAGAAGACCGGCACGCCGCGCCGCGGGTCGGTCGCGTGCGGCGTCTCGATCATGTTGTCCTGGAGGTCGGAGCGGAAGCCGTGCTGCGGCCCGAAAATCGCAGCAAGCGTGAAGCTGGAGGTCTCGGCGAGCCGATCCACGATATGGCGAAAGTCGTGATCGACAGAGGCCGGATTGGCCAGGATGCCGACCCTGAGGCCCTGGAGGCGCGGAGAGGCGAGCAGCCGTTCGGAACCAAGCTGCATGGGTCAGGCCCCCAGGCGGAGAAGGCGGGATCGCGTCCGGGACAGCTTCAATTGCGGCATTCGGTCCCTCCGAGGCCAAGCGTGGCAAGGGCTTACCCGGAGTCGCGCCGGCTTTCACGCCCGAAATTCGGGACTGCGACGCTCAGGCCCGGTCTCAGGGATGGCGGAGCGGCGCATTTTGCGGGAAAAAGCCCGGCAACACGCTTGAAACGGGAAGGGCAATGGCAGAGCAAATTCGTACCGCCGTAGTGGGGGCCGGCTATTTCGGACGCTTTCACGCCAATCACTACGTCAAGAATCCGCGCGCGAAGCTCGTTGCCGTGGTCGACGCCGACGAGGCGCGGGCCCGCGCCGTTGCCGAGGAGTTCGGCGCCGAGGCCGTGACCGATCACCGCGCCATCCTTGGCCGTGTGGATGCGGCCAGCGTCGCCGTGCCGACACCGCTTCACTTCGACGTGGCGCGCGATTTGATCGAGGCGGGCGTGCATGTGCTGATCGAGAAGCCGATTACCGACAGTGTGGAAAGCGCCGACGCCATTACAAAGCTCGCCGAGGCGCGCGGGACGGTACTGCAGGTCGGACACATCGAACGCTATTCGGCTGCCTACCGCGTGATCGCCAGCAAGATCGATCGGCCGCTCTATTTGGAGGGCTACCGCATCGCCCCGTGGAAGAACCGCGGCATCGAGGTCGATGTGATCCTCGATCTCATGATCCACGACATCGACATGATCATCGGGCTGGTCGGCGCGCCGGTCAGCAAGGTGGATGCCGTAGGCACGGGCGTCATGGGGCGCAAGATCGACATCGCCAATGCCAGGATCAGCTTCGAGTCGGGCTGTGTGGCCAACGTCACGGCAAGCCGCGTGAGCTACAAGACCGAGCGGCGCCTGCGGGTCTTTGCCCATAACAGCTATCTCAACTGCGATCTCGGCGAGCGGAAGATCTTCGGCTACAGCCTACGCGGCGATCCGATGACGCAAGGCCTGGCAGCGATTGCGACCTCGACGATGGACATTCCGCAAGAGGACAGCCTCGGCAACGAGATCGAGGATTTCCTTGACTGCATTGCCACCGGCAGGAAGCCGTTTGTCGACGGCCGCGCGGGCTCGGAGGCGCTCCGTGTCGCGACGCTGATCAATGACAGCATCGAAGCCCAGCTGAAGAAGGTTCAGGGCTGGGCCGTTCCTGCCGCCGCGAAGGCAGCCGAGGGTTAGCGCAGCCGCTCGCCTGCGGACCGTGCACGAACGATATCGAGGACGACCTTGGCGGCACGTTCGCTCGGCGGCGGCACAGCCTCGCCCATGATACCGATGACTTGGCGGAAGCCTGCGCGCTGTGTCCGTTTCACTTCCTCCGAGCCGAGCAACTGCTCCATCGCGGCGGCGAGCTTTTGTGGCGTG
>CAYUTT010000326.1:0-2922 GCA_964447575.1 uncultured Methyloceanibacter sp. | reverse complement strand
CACAAGCGGAACTATCGTCGAATCTGACAAGCAAACTGCATGCAGGCGTCTGGATGGCGTTGGGAGCTGCGGTTGGATTGGTCGCTTTGATACTGCTCATGCAAGCTCTCGTCTTCGCCATTGCCAGTTATGGGATCGCCCTACACTGGTCCAGCCTTATTGTTTCCGGAGGCCTTCTCTTTCTCGCGGCACTGTTTTTCCTAAAAGGGCGTGCTGACGCACAAGGAGATCTTCTCCCCAGCAACACCATCAACGAAATCAAACGCGATATTTCTCTTGCCAAGGAGCAACTGTCATGACTCACCATACATATTCGAAGACAAACGCGAGCGCCCATTCGAGCGGAGCCAGCACGAGCGACTGGCTCGGTGTAGTCAAGAAAAATCCGGAAGGCTTGCTCCTCTTGGCCGCCGGATGCGCCCTACTGCTACGCGGTAGTTCGTCTCCAGTATCCAATCACACTCGTCGTACTTCAATGGGCGGGTACTCCGGATTCGAAGGCCAGGGAGGTCGCACCTCTGGCAACGAGGAGGGCATGCTGACACGCGCAGCGGATACCACGCGCCAATATGCCAAGGATGTTAAAGACGGGATAGCCGACACCGCAGAGTCTTACACCTCGGCCGTAGCCGATTACGCGGATGAGACGAAGCGTAGTGTTATGGATCATTCGGGCCGGTTGGCTACGCAAGTCAAGAGCACGGTGGATGATGTGCTGAATTATCAACCTTTGGCGGTCGCTTTCGTCGGGCTGGCTGCTGGGGCTGCGGTAGCTGCCGCGTTCCCCACTACGAGAGCCGAACAGCAGGCCTTGGGCCCGACGGCGGATAGACTTTCGGATGCTGCGGTGAGCGCTACTAAAAAGCTGAGTAAAGCTGCAGCCGCGGCTGGCGATCAGCTCAAAACCGCAGCCGACGAACGTGGGTTAAACGCCGACGTATTTAAAGAGATGGTGTCCGAGGTCGCGGGAAGTTTCGAAAGCTCAATTACCGGCGATCAGAGGAACGAGAAGCTGCCGGCTACAAATAAAGAAGGCGTCCAGGATCGGATGTCGAGCGGCGGTCAAGATCGGATGTCGGGCGGCGGGAAGGGCACGGCTTCAGCACAGAGCTTACCGCGTCGACCAGGATTCGACTCGGATCGATCTTGACATAGAGGAGCGGGGGAGGGGGTGCCCCCAGAGAAATCGAAGTAGCTCGTGAGGATACTATGAACGATCCAAGTGTTAATGAACTTCAGCACGATGTCGAGCGGGCCCGCGCCAAGCTGGCGGATAATCTTTCGAGATTGCAGGAGCCGTCGACTCAGGCTGAATTTACGAGGGCGCTTAAGGAAGAAGCAATCAGTGCGAAGGATCTCTTGATTGAGAAAGCGACCTCTAAAGTTCGAACTACTTTCGAGGAGCTCATTGAGACCCTAAAGGGGAAAGCCGCGGCCAATCCAGCAGCGGCGCTTGCAATCGGCGCGGGGATCGCGTGGCGCTTATATCAACGACCACCAATCGCCACGGCGTTAATTGGCACTGGCCTCTTTAGTCTGTTGAGGACAACACCGGCTTCAACAAACGGGCAGGCGGGAGACTATTTATCCCATGCCGCGGGACGGTTGTCGGAACAGGTCAGCGACATGGGGGAAACGATAAAAGACGAAGCCGTCGCTGCGGTCGACACGCTAAAGGATCAAACCGCCATATTTGCGAGGTCGGCAAACGAGAAAGTCGGCCAACTCGCTGATCAAGCGCAGGGATTAGTGCAGCAGGCGGCGCCGAACGCTGGAGCGTACGCTGCTTCGACGGCAGAACAGATGAGCAGCGTATGGGAAGAAGTGTCGCGGCCGGTGCAGAATGTACTTAGTGATCAAGACTCGAGAGATAATCTGCTCCTCGGAGTCGCCGGGACCGCCGTCATCGCTGCACTGGGGGTCGCTCTTCAACGGCGTCTAAACGAAGGCCAGTCCCACCCGTCGCAATAGACCTATTTGACTGCACTCGTCGGGGCGCGCGATGGAGGCGGGTCACGTGGATGGTTAAGCGGCGGCGCCCCGAAGGTCTTTTTGCTGCGCGCTACAGCGATGGAATCCGCTGTCCAAGCACGACCCCGTAAATCGCAAAGCTTGCCAGGGAGCTCGGTTCTCGGCTGGCGCAAGTGCATAGCCCCACGCCGACCCGTCCGGTCGGATATATCGAGGAACTTCGTTTCTCGATGTGGGTTTAGACCGATGCAGAGTTGTTCTTTGTTTGAACCCCCGTTTTATGCTGGAGACGATCATGGCTTCCTCCTCCTCCTCCTCCTCCTCATCCCGGCTGCTCGCACTGCTTGGTTTGCTGGCCGTCGCCGGGTATCAGCACCGTGATCGTATCGGCGAATGGCTGGGCAAAACCGGTGCAAAGGATAGCGGTTCGCTCCCCACGCCGGCTGGTCAATCGCCTAAATCCGAACCCGACGACCCGATTGGCAATATAGTTGGCGGACTTCGTGATCTGTTCGATAAATTCACGGGGACCGGTCAAGGTGGTACAGCCAAGTCCTGGATTGAAACCGGCCCCAACCGAACCATGGAAGTGAATGAGCTTGAAAAGGCTCTCGGCGACGACACGATAGAGGAACTCACCAAGCAGACCGGGTTGTCGCGCGATGAATTGCTGTCGCGGCTAAAAACGGTTCTGCCAAACGCAGTCGATCGGATGACTCCGGAAGGTCACCTACCGACGGAAGTCGAAGCGGCGAGGTTTCTAAGCCGCTAGGTGGATTTTATTTCCTCAATTTTAGACATCGGAGTTCTTAGTGACTGTTTGAGAATGGATTGTGTAGAAGCTTTTGGCGTGATTCAAGCTTGGGATGTGGACCCCAGCGAATCGTGGCCGGATGGCCGAGATCGAGAAGAAAACCAAACGATACCCGTCCGATCTGACGGACGAGGAGT
>CAYUTT010000325.1:0-2967 GCA_964447575.1 uncultured Methyloceanibacter sp. | reverse complement strand
GGTCGCAGGTTCAAATCCTGCCACTCCGACCAGCTTTCCCGCATTTTCCCCTCGACTTGGCGGCCGTATCCTCGCGCATCCGGTATCGGCGCATAGACTTTAGGCCACCCGCCGCATCGGCCGCCTTGGTCTTTTGAAGGCCAGGGAGCCTGCTTTATAATCGCCGTTTGGGGAGCCG
The DNA here is from genome assembly GCA_964447575.1 of uncultured Methyloceanibacter sp. GTDB lineage: Bacteria > Pseudomonadota > Alphaproteobacteria > Rhizobiales > Methyloligellaceae > Methyloceanibacter. The sequence continues at coordinate 2,789 of CAYUTT010000325.1, read as the reverse complement.
GTTATGAAACTTAAGCTGGTTGCGGCCATTTCCGCTCTTGCAATACCGGCGCTGGCTCACGCGGAACAGCCTGCTTCGCAGCCAACCCTACCGACGTCAACGAAGGCGGATGCTCAGAAAGTCGTCCAGATCATCGCCAGCGATGACGCCGCTCAGACTCCTGCGCCGACGCCGATATCGACGCCGATATCGATGAAGACTTCAGCATCGTTGCAGGCCTGTCTGGTGGACCGACCAGCTATCTCGATGGCATCAAGGAAATGCCTTGGGTGCTCAAGCTGCTCGATCAATGTGGTCTGGACGAGCAGCACATCAGGGAGTCGGCGACGAGCACTTTCCTGCGAACGAAGCTCGGATTTGTGAGTAGTGCTGAAGATGCACGTGACTTCTTTGAGCGCCCATTGTTCCAGCTCATCGTCACAGCGCTTCCGGCAAGCTCCGGATGTGCCGCTTCGATATCCGCGAGAGTGATAGCCCCCATAGAGGGAGCGCGGTTTGTGTACGACAAGAAGCGCCTCCAAAAGTACACCTATGTGACGATTTGGGAGACCATGTACGGAGAGGGCGGCCGGGCGATTTATGAACCACACGAGCAGATAACGGCCAGCATTGAAGCGACCATCGATACTTTAATCAACGAGTTCGCCGAAGCCTGGACACACTCACAGGGCATCGGCCATCCAAAATATGGGGCACCATAATTAGGGGTGTTCGGCAGCCAAACTGCCCACGCGCGTGATCCCCCCGCCGACCTCGCCGATCGGCCTTGCATCGAGATTTGAGCCGTGCACGGACGGCTTCTATTCGGCCGCCGTCATGAAGCGTTCCACGGTCGCCGCGAAATGCCCGCACCAATCCTTGTTGGCGACCACGGGCCATACGCCCTCGGTCTCGGCCTTCGCGTTCGGCAGCGGCGGATTGTAGCGGCACAGGCCGGAGCCGTTCTGCCGCAAGCTTGCCGCCGCGCGGCTCTGCGTGTCGAAGAATTGGCAATTGCCACAGGCGCAGGTGGTCATCGGGTGCCTCCTTGTCGTGCTCAGGCAAGGGCCAGCGTGGGCCGGCCCCTCGGCCTTAGCCCCCCGATCCGCAAAATTAGAACAGTTCCAAGGCTTTCCGTCAATGCGGAGGGGGCCGGAAGCCCCCTCCCGTCGAGTCATATTTTGCGCATAAAGCCATGGGAAAGTTAACGCTTCCAGGGCGGTAGCACTGTCTGCCGGCCACCGCTCCGCTAAGATGCCGCGCGGGTTCACGAGAAGACCAACAAGACATTCACACCATGTCGGCGGAGCTTGCCTTCAATCGTAGCGTCGACGTCGATTACGGCGTGGCGGAAGAGATCGCCCCCGGCGTGCGGCGCATCGTGGCCAACAATCCGGGGCCATACACCTTTCTCGGCACCAACACCTATCTCGTGGGCTCAGGCCATGTCGCGGTGATCGATCCGGGGCCGGCCGATGAGGCGCATCTCGCCGCAATCGCGGACGCCACGAGAGGCGAGCGGGTCACGCATATCTTCGTCACCCACAGCCATCGCGACCATTGCGACGGGGCCAAGCCCTTGCAGGACATGCTGGGCGGCGAGATCGTCGCCTTCGGGCCGACCGGCACGCCGCGCGGCGCCGGAACGCCTGGTCTCGGCGATGCCTTCGTCGATGCCACGTTCGAGCCCGACCGCGCGGTCGCGGACGGCGAGACGGTCAAGGGCAGCGGCTTCGCGCTCGACGTGCTGCACATGCCGGGCCATGCGCCGGACCATCTCTGCTTCGCGCTGATCGGCCAGCGCACGGTGTTCACCGGCGACCACGTGATGGGCTGGAACACGACCGTGATCGCGCCGCCCGAAGGCAGCATGGCCGACTTCCTCGCCTCGCTCGAGCGGCTGATGCAGCGCCACGACAAGCTGTTCCTGCCCGCGCATGGCGGCAGGATCCAGACGCCGCAGCGCGTGGTCCGCGCTTATATGACCCACAGGAAGTGGCGGGAGCAGACGATCCTCGCCTGCCTCGACGAGGGCGTGTGCACCATCCCGCGCATCGTGGCCAAGCTCTACGGCGCGCTCGACGCCAACCTGAAGGAGGCGGCGGCGCTCTCCGTGCTTGCCCATTTGGAGCATTTGATCGCGCGGGACATGGTGGCGGCGGAAGGCGCGGCCGACCGGCTTAGCGCCTTCTACGTACGGCTCCCCGCCGCTGCTGCTGCTTCTTGACCTCTTCCGCGGGCTTGGCGACCGGCTCCGCTTCCTTCGGAGCCGCCTGCTCGAGCACCGTCTTCTCGCCCTTCTCGAGGGCCGCGTTGATCTCACCATAGAAGGCGCGGATGCGGTCGGCGTTGGTGCCGAGGTCGTGCATGCCATAGCGGGAGGCCGAGCGGACATCGATCAGCGTATGCGCGTCGGTGCCCTTCACCTGAACCACCACGTCGTCGGTGAAGGCCATGATCAGGGTTTGGTCGGTCGCCTCGATGCGGCCGACGCCGCTTTCGCCCGGCGTCTCGTTGACCACAACATTCCAGCCGAGCCGCGTGACGGCCTCGTTCACCAGCGCATAGACCTCGGGCGCCGAGCGTTCGAGAAACATCGGCCCGATATCGGGATAGGCTTCGGCCTGCAATGCCGCTTTCGAGGCGTCCGGATTTTCGAGCGGGTTGGCGTCGCGCGGTCTCTGGCCCGACAACACCGTGAAATAGAGCGGCTCGGCGGGCGTCGTCTGGATGTCGGTGAGCGGCGGGAGCAACACCGCCTTCGACAGAAAATAGGCGGGCAGCGCCAGCCCGATCAGGCCGATGGCGAT
>CAYUTT010000324.1:0-2974 GCA_964447575.1 uncultured Methyloceanibacter sp. | reverse complement strand
AGCGTCTCGCGTCTCGTCAGCGGCATGGATGGTCCCTCGCGGCGGTCAAGCGGAACAACTGCCTCCGCCGAGCACGCAGAACTTGGCGCAATGGGGATGACAAAGCTTGACCGCGCCGTGGTCGAACATGCCGCCATCGGCATGCGCCGCCTCGGCGAGGGTCGCCCCCATTTCGAAAGCGGCATCATAAGGCAGAAGCGTACAGGGCAGCACCACGGGTGTAGCCGCGCCCTTGCGCCTCACCACCATGCGGCTCGATGCGCACATCACCTCGGCGGGGCTCTTGCCGAGAATGCCCCAGCAGCTCTCGGTGATCTCCGGCACCTCGGCGCGGGCGTCCATCTCCGGAAACAGTACGAGCGACGCGGGATCGAACGCATCGACCGGCCAGTTGCGGACGGCGATCAGGGCGGCATAGCCCGCGCGGGTCCGCGCTTCGTCCTCGCCCCAGCAGGTACGCCCCGCAAGCGCGAGCGAAAAGCCGTGAGCGGCCAGCCAATCGATGCCTTCGAGTGTCTTGTCGAACGTCCCGGGGCCACGTTCCTCCTCATGCAGCCTTTTCGTGTAGTGGTCGAGACTGACCCGGATCGAAAGACGCTCGCCGAACGCCCGACGCAGGCGCTTCAGTCCGTCGCTTATGTGCGGGCGGAGCATGGGTTGCATGGCGTTGGTGAGGATTAAGGTGCTGAAACCGCGGGCGAGGGCGTCCTCGATCATGCCGAGCATGTCGGGGTTCATGAACGGCTCGCCGCCGGTGAAGCCGATTTCGGCGACGGGCCAGTGGTCCGTCGCGATCTCGTCGAGATAGCGCGCCGCTTCCGCCCGCGTGATATAGGCGAGCCTGTCATTTGCCGGGCTCGACTCGATGTAGCAATTGCGGCAGGTGATGTTGCACAGGCTCCCGGTATTGATCCACAGCGTCCGAAGCCGCACGAGGGCGACGCGGGCCCGCCGCTCTCCCGTGGCGGTCCGCTCGGGGTCGGCGAACTTCGCGTGGCTCGAGGCGAGCGCGGCATCGGACATGAAAACCTCCAGCAACGCATTATTGGGCGGTCGTGCGCCCGGCCGCAAGACAAGGGCCTTCACCAGTCCGTGAAGCCGCACGTGCTTTCCGCCGCCTGTTTTTCATTGTATGAGGGCAGATCAGGCGGGTGTAGCTCAGTGGTAGAGCAGTAGCTTCCCAAGCTACGTGTCGGGCGTTCGATTCGCCTCACCCGCTCCAATTCCCCCCTTTTCCGAAGAAACCAAGCGGCCGCTAGCCACGTTTCCCTTCGAAGGAAACGAAAGGAGCTTAGGCATGGAAGAACCGGGAGGCTGGCTTTGGGCGGTGATCGGCCTGGGTGTGATCCTGCTCGGCGCCGTCTTGATGTGGAATGTCATTGTTTGGCGGAGCCGGCGCTTGAGCGGCGCGGAAAAACGCGAGCAGGCGGAAGTGACCAGGGAGAACTACCGCAAGGGGGGCTGACCCCCGCCACCGTGTTCGGTCTTCTCCCACTTGAATGGGGCGGTCAGGAACTGCCATAGCGCCCGGTAGGCGGCGGCGGAGATCAAGAGCCAATAGAGCGGCATCAGCGGAATGTGCCGGAGAAGGTGGTCGAGGCCGCGCCGGCGGGCGGCGAGGACCGCAAGCGTCATGGCCGAGGCATAGCCGGCAACGAGAGCGAACCAGGCGGTCGCCCAGAAAGGCGCGCTCAGGAAGCTTGCCGGTGGGGCCAGAAGACCACCCCCCGCGGCGTCCGCCGCCACCAGCAGGTAGAACCACGGATGCACCAGCGCCGAAAGAATGGTGCCGCCGATCGTGACCTGAAAGGCGAGGAAACCGCGCGGCCCGAGTTCGCGCCACAGGGCGCGGGGCTTTCGCATATGCACGAGCCATGTCTGCACGAAGCCCTTGAGCCAGCGTGTCCGTTGGCGAAACCAGTTGCCGAGCCCGGCCGGCGCCTCCTCGTAGGTGGTCGAGGCGATCACCCGGCAGTGGTATCCGAATCGCGCAAGCCGCGTGCCGAGATCCGCGTCCTCGGTGACATTGAACGGGTCCCAGGCCATGAGCCATTTCAGCGCCGAGACGCGAAAATGGTTGGAGGTGCCGCCGAGGGGCAGCGGCAGGTTGAGGCGGTCGAGTGCGGGCAGTATCCCGTCGAACAAGGCGGAATATTCGAGCGTGAACTGCCTCGTCAGCCAGCTGCCATCGTCATTGTCGATGTTCAGCCGCGCCTGAACCGTGGCGAGGTTCGGCGGCCCTTGGCGAAACGCGTCAAAGGCGCGGCGAAGCTGGTCGCGCTCGGGCCGGTCTTCGGCGTCGTAGATCACGAGAAACTCGCCCCGGGCCAGCGGCAAGGCATAGTTCAACGCCTTCGGCTTTGTTCGCGGTTCGGCATCCGGCACGACAACGATTTCGACATTGCCGGGTAGATCGAGCGCCTGGGCCGCGGCGGCCGTCTCGGTATCCACTGCCTCGAGCACGAGCTTGATGTCCAATTTCGCGGCGGGCCAATCCAATCCTGTGAGAGCCTTCAGGATCTGGGGCACCATATGCGCCTCGCGGAACAGCGGCACCAGGAGCGTATAGGTGGGGAGCGCCGCGTCGGGGACGCGGCCGCGCGCGGTGGGCTGCACGCCACCGGCGCTGCGCATAAGGCCAAGCGTGGCAATGACGCGCAAGCCGATCACCGGGACGAACAGCAGGGCGAGCAGCAGCGTCACGGCGCGCACGCTCTCCCCGGGAGCAAGCAGGAGGGCGCCGAGGAGTCCCAGTCCCACAAAAACGAAGGCGATGCGTTGCCACGGCGCGGTCCGCTTGCACGCGCTCATGTCCGGGCGCCGTGTCGCAAGCGCATCGACAGCCTCTTGCGCCAAGGTGGGCGCGAAATGATGATAGATCGCGGCCCGGACGGCGCGCGCGGTGGCGAGTGAGAAGCGGCTAGAGCCGATTCGACCTATTCGTGGTCATATCCGGCGGCGGCGAAGTAATTCC
>CAYUTT010000323.1:0-2975 GCA_964447575.1 uncultured Methyloceanibacter sp. | reverse complement strand
CGCTTGGCGAATGCCTCCTCGTCGTCGACCGAGGCGGCCCACGCCTCTTGCTGCGACTCCCTGTAATCGTCGCCCGTGAGTTCCATGATGCTTGCGCGGAAGATCTCGGCGAGCAGCGGCGCTTCGTTGGGCAGCATCGGCCGCAGCGCGAGCTGGGGATTGGCTTCCGCGCTCATCGCGCCACCTCCCAGGTGGTGACGAGCTCGCCGGTCTTCGGGTCCTTGGCGTCCTTCAGCACGATGCCCATGGCCTGAAGCTCGTCACGGATGCGATCGGCCTCTTTGAAGTTCTTCGCCTGGCGCGCGGCGTTGCGCGCAGCAATAAGCTCTTCCACCGTTGCTTGGCCACTCACCGTAGCCTCCCCCGCCTTTAGAGTGGCGGCGGCATGCATGGTCTCCTTCTTTCTAATTATTTTTTTACGCTCGCCGGAGAAGCCGAGGAACTGGAGCGCCGCGCGCAGCTCCTCGAAATGGCCCGCGCGATGAAGCCTATGCAGCTCCGCAATGGCCTTGGGAGTATTCAAGTCGTCAAACAGGGCCTCAACAACTGCCTTCGGAGCCTCGGCTGCTGGCGCCTGGCCTTCTACATCACCGTACCAAGTCCAAAGGACTTTATGACACTCATCCAGTCCTTGTGCAGTCCAATCCAGAGGCTGTCTGTATTGCGTGCGGAGCATATGCAGTCGAATTGATTCACCTGGCCAAGGCGTTCCATGCCAGCCGGTGAGCAACTCGTGCACGGTGACGAAGTTGCCGAGCGATTTCGACATCTTCTCGCCCTCCACCTGGAGGAAGCCGTTATGCATCCACACCTGCGCCATCACGTCGGTGCCGTGGGCGCAGCGCGATTGCGCGATCTCGTTCTCATGATGCGGGAAGACGAGGTCGATCCCGCCGCCGTGAATATCGAACTCCTCGCCGAGATGCGCCGCCGACATGGCCGAGCACTCGATATGCCAGCCAGGACGCCCCTGCGTCTCGATCCCACCCGGGGACGGCCAGGACGGCTCGCCGGGCTTCGACGGCTTCCACAGCACGAAGTCCATGGGGTCCTTCTTGAACGGCGCCACCTCGACGCGGGCGCCGGCGATCATCTCGTCGAGCGAGCGGCCCGACAGCCTGCCGTAGTCGGGCATCGAGGCGACGTGGAACAGCACATGGTCCTCCGCCACATAGGCGCAGCCATTGGCGATGAGGCGGTCGATCATCGTCCGCATCTCGCCGATATGCTCGGTCGCGCGCGGCTCGACCGTGGGATCGAGCACGCCGAGCGCGCCCATATCCTGGTGGAACTGGTCGGCCGTCTTGGTGGTGACGAGGCGGATCGCCTCGTTCAGGGGCAGATCGGGATGATCCTGCGCCGCCCGCGCGTTAATCTTGTCGTCCACGTCGGTGATGTTGCGGACATAGGTGACGTGCTCGGGTCCATAAAGGTGCCGCAGGAGCCGGAACAGGACATCGAAGACGATCACGGGCCGCGCATTGCCGATATGCGCGTAGTCGTAGACCGTCGGCCCGCACACATACATGCGGACGCGCGCGGGATCGAGGGGCTGAAAAGGCTCCTTCTTGCGGGTGAGCGTGTTGTAAAGCGTAAGCGCCACTGCCAAGCCCCTTCGGCTTGAGGCTCGCCGGATGTTCGTCAGGAGGAATAGGGATGGTTAAAGGAGGAACGACCCGCGCGAGCTTGTTTGCTAGCCCGGAATGATACAGCCGGAAATGATAAGGATGGGTTGTTCCTGCACCGTCATGGGCCCGCTTATGGCGGGAAACGGCCAAATCGTCAAGCAAACCATCTTATTGATGCCTCATTGACCCCGGATTCTAGCGGCGCATAATGGGTTAGAGGCACACCCCGGGGATCGGACATCCAATCGTGAGCGTCAATCGCCATCTTCGGCGCGTGGTCGCGTCGTTCGTGCGGTCGATCGGCCGTCCGGCTGCGCTCGCGCCGGTGTGCGCGCTTGGCGTGCTTTTTGGCCTGGTTTCCCCCGGCCCCGCCTTGGCTCAGACGGAACAGGATTACCGCTGCATGCAGCTCCAGCAGGAGCTTGCGGCCGCCCGTGGCGGCGGCGGAAACGCCGCGGAGCTCGCGAATCTCGACCAGCAGATTGCCCAGCAGGACCGCATTTTCCAGGGCACTCAGGCCGCCATGGACGATTCGGGCTGCTATGAGCGGCTTCTGATCTTCGGCCGCGCCCTGAAGCGGAACCCCAAATGCCTCAATATGAACGCCCGCGTCGAAGATGCCCGGCGGCAGCTTGCCCGGCTCCAGGAGCAGCGCAGTTCGCTTCAGCGCGGCGGCGGCAATAAGCGGCGGCAAGCCGAGCTTCAGCAAGCTTTGAGGCATAACGGCTGCACCGGCGCACCGCAAAGCGGCGGCGGCTTGTTCGACTTCTTTGGCGGCGGCCGCGAGCGTGAAGAGTTCCAGACCCCGATCTACCGCAGCATCAATCCGAACGGGCGCTACCAGTCGGTCTGTGTGCGGCTATGCGACGGCTACTACTACCCGGTCAGCTACTCGACCTATGGCAGCCAGCTCGCACGCGATGCCGATCAATGCCAGTCCAGCTGCGCCGCGCCGGCAGAGCTGTATGTCTACCGCAACCCCGGCCAGGAGATCGAACAGGCGATCTCTCTCAGCGGCTCTGCCTATATGGACCTGCCGGTCGCTCTGAGATACCGCAAGGAGTTCGTCCAGGGCTGTTCCTGCAAGCAGACCGAGTACAATCCGACGGAGATCGAGTCCGCCAGCAAGAAGGCGGAAGCGGCACCCGCAGCCACCGGCACGCAGGCCAGCGCGGCGGGCGCGCCGCCCATTCAAGCCATTGCCCCCGAACAGCCGGTCCCCGCTGACATGCTTCAGCTGGATCTCGATTTCACCGGCGCCACCGGGCAGGCCGAGCCGGCACCAGCCGCTGGCGAGGTGGAGACCGAGGTCACGCCCCCGCCGGCTCCCCCGCCCGCCGCCGCGGA
>CAYUTT010000322.1:0-2987 GCA_964447575.1 uncultured Methyloceanibacter sp. | reverse complement strand
CATACCGCGTTCTGCAACGACGCCTCGACTAGCGCGGTGACAGCATTGAGAGCAGATTCCCGATCGTCCCAAGCATCGCCATCTTTCAGTTTGACGCGCCTGTTCGCGACAAGTCGGAAGGCACGGCGCGTCACTTCGGCAGGCAGTGTCCGCTGAATCTCTCGAAGTTCAACGGTGACTGCGAGCACAAGACAAAGGTTGTTGCCAGCCGCGCGGGCAAACTCTTCGACGTCTTGGAGCCGGCCGTGCTCGATGAGCCGCCTCGTCACGGTCCGGCCGACTCGAAATGAAACGTCACGCGGCTGCCAGCTTCTCAGGCCACGCGCGCCGTCGGCGGGACCGTGAATGTTAATGTGGGCAAGCGTCAACTCGACGATGTCCTGATCCGAGATCTCTTCTTCCTTGCGCTCCTTAGAGGTCAAGCGGCTCCAGTTGTGCAACCACTGATAGGCCATGCGTAGACGGCTTCGTGCATCACCGACCAGTGCCGAGTGCCCTGACAGCAAGGCGGCCTCATAAGCGTGATGGGAGCCGAGCCAGCCCGATCCGAACGTACGTCGGGACACGATTTCCTGAATTAGGTCGGCTTCCAAAAACGCCGCAGCGAGATCGGTGTTGGCTTGAAGGATTCTTCGTTGCCGATCGTTGCCCGCTGTCTCGCCGCCTGCCTTTAGTGCCAATTTCGCCGCATCGAGATAGAGCTTTGACCTTAGAGCCGCTTTCAGAGCAAATTGCAGCCGTTGCAGTTCAACGTCGCGCTTTTCCAGCGGACTCGTTTCCGGAAGCGCCGCCGAGGTCAGCGCTAACTCCACGAGTTCCGAAAATTTTCCAGCCTCTAACATCAACTGGGGTAAAGTCGATGCCACATAGGCGCTTGTTGCAGCCAGAGGTGTCAAGTGCGCGATAAACTCGGCCATCTCGTTTGCAGATGGTTTGAACTTCTCCCGAAACCACGTCTCGGCAGGTTCATCAAAAAACTGAATTGTGTCCCCGGCCACGAGCAGCGGTCGGCCAAGGTCAATCGCGAAGCTTTTTATTGCCTCTTCATCGACACCAGATATCTTCGATAGAATCTGAATCGGGATCAGCGGGCGCAGGGCCGCGAGCCCTGCGCAGATCTTGTCTACCTGCGTTTTTTCAATGGGACCAACGCTACCCTTAAGCTTCGTAATGGCGCCTTCCAGCAAGCTTCCAATCGTGTTCTCAACGGTCGTCGGGTTGGGCCCAAGCAAGCGCAATGTTTCGGGCAGCGTATTGTTGCGCGATAGGGCGAACGCCTGGACGCGCGGATTATGCGAACTCAGACGATGGAATTCATCGATGTCGTACTCGCTCGCGTCTGGAAACCGCTGCCGAAGATAGACGGCCGTTTCTTCGCGGCTGAACGGTCTTAGTTCGAGCCGCATCGCCTCGACCGGAGGATCAAGATGGGCCTGACGGTGCGAGCGGCAGAGGAAGACCAGACGAACGTTTTCTGGCATCTTCTCTCGAATGAGGTCACGGACGAAGGATCGTGCCTCCCCAATCTCTTCTGCCGCAATCTGCGCATTGTCCGCCGCGTCTACCACTATGCACAGGAGCGCGTCAGGATTGGCGAGTTGCACTAGGGTGGCCGCTTGGCTTATCCGATGGACGAATGCCCGCACGTAGGCTGATGCGTCGGCGTGCGAGGTGGGAATAAGCAGATGACACAGGCCTTTTGACGCAAGCTCGTTCGCGATTTGCACGAGCGCGTCTTTATGCCGGTGGCGATACCCGGATGCATTTCGGTACTGTGCGTTGCCGAAACAATCATAGAGAATGCACGTTGATCCATCCGGAAGCCCATCGGCGATACGTGTCGCAAAAACAGTCTTCCCGACGCCAGCGGATGCGTGAACTATGGCTGGGTTTATCGCTCCTATAATCGCTCGGATAAGGTCCGGCTCCTGCGCGCGTGGTACTGCGGTATCGAGATGCTCAATGAAGCAAGGAGCGGGAAAGAGCAAGTTCTGTTCGGTGTCCAGTGCCCTTAAGACGTCTATCTTCGTGATGGTAGGGTTCTTTTCTCCCTCGGACAGAGCCCGCCGCGTAACGAGTTCTTTCAGATTCAGGGGCCCGTAGACGTCGGCATCCGGCAGATAGCCCCGCACTTCCTGAAAGAGGATGTTGCGCTGGTCCCAATAATCATCCTGCCGATCCTCGAAATGCAGCAACTTGAAAAACCCGTGAAGCACATTTCCCTTTAGGCCGGTAAATCGTTCGAGTTTCTGAAGTTCGTTTGGGTGGCGCGGCGAAGCCCCGGCAGCGGCAGCGGCCACGGCTTCAGCGAAGTCCGTAGCAATGGGCCGGTTGGTGACGAACCAGAATTCCAGCTTTGAGCCAAGCGCGTCGGCCGAGAAGGTCTCGCGCAGCTCCTGGTATCGCTTGGCGAAGCCTGTGATGGTTTTTTCAAGACCGCTTGCGGTCCAGGGCTCAATTGCGTGCAGCGTCGAATGCTTGAGCTGCATATAACGGACAAGGCGAGCATTTTTGATTTCTTCACTGCCGAAGTATTCGGCAATATCGATGACTTCCTCACCCGCTCCCGTAGTAGACTCGCCGCCGCGTTCTTGGTGGGAAGGCCCTTCGATGCTGATGGCTATCAGATCACTCTGAGTTGAAAGAAGCTGCAAGCAGCGCCGGGCTGCCCACAAGTAATGGAATTGATCACCGTCGCGGCTGGGACGGACTAAAGTGGTTCTTGGTTTCATTAGCATAGCGGCTGGCATCGTGATCGGGCCTGGGCCTGAATTCTACACTAGAAATCGTTTTCGTCCTAAGGCTCTTGCACTCGAATTGCCTCTCTAATTGAGCTTCGCTGGGCGTGTCAACCAAGCGTCAGCGGGCTGCGGCTACACTCGCGATGACGCGGCATCGTCCTCTGTTTCTTATCCGAGCGATCTTTAGTAAAGATGCAAAGGCTGCGATGATCGACGGCGCGCGCGAACAGCCGCTCACAACAACGA
>CAYUTT010000321.1:0-2990 GCA_964447575.1 uncultured Methyloceanibacter sp. | reverse complement strand
CACAACCAAACACGGAATCCCAAATCGGACTCCTTTGATCCGATCAATCCACTAGCGTCTGAAAAGCATCGCGGCGAAGACGGCCAACGCGAGTACACCGAGAAAACAGAGCAGGATGATCACGCCGATAGCGCCCAGTATTCCCTGGAACGTGTCCCAGAATCCGAAGGTGGCCACCATCGCGGCGAGTAGCAGCAGGATGATGATAGGCATCTCAGTGTCCCTCCTCCCGGTTCGTTAAGTGGTTAGGTCTCTTCTCCGGAGCCCCCGCATCGAATCGATCATCGCCATGGTTGAGAATATCTCGAAAGCCGAAAGACAGGCGGCCGAGCAGGTGCGCCGAAACGATCCCGCCGAATTCTCTCGCCGGATCCCGCGAGGCGGGAACGTACGCGAGCTTTGAAGCGTGGTGATTGGCGCTATGCCCGCATGGTCCCAATCCTGGTCGTGTAACGGCGCTGGTGTCAACGGCGAGGTAAGAGCTTCCCTGAACCGAGCAGAAGCGTACGCAGCAACTCGGCCCCCACGGCACGCTCCATCTCTTTGAACGCGAAATAGGGTAATAGCGCCACACAGAAGATGAGCCACAAGGCCAGCCCGCTCAGCGCGCTGCCGCCAAGGCTCGGGACGCCGGCAAGAACGCCCTTCCCATGAAACCAGCCCACCAGCATCGCTTCGAGGATATAGGCGGCGAACAGCAGCGTGGTGAAGGCGATCGTCTTGTAGGCGATCGGATAGATCAGCGGCGTCTCCTTGAGCCTCTCGCCAAAGCCGAAATGCTCGGCCACCAGCATGATCTTGGCAAGAATGAGCGCATTGATGGCGGCAACCCCGTAGAAGCCGAAACCGATATGCTTCTCCGAGAGCACGATCCATTCGTGCAGGAGGAGCACGATGAACACGACCCAGAGATAGGTGAAGATGCCCGCGAACTTCTTGGCCTCGGCAAGGACTCTGTTCGTGAGCGTCGGCTTGGGCGGCTCCGCCGCTCCCGTCAGGGCCTGGACGAGGGCTTCGACGTCGTCACCGTGCGGCTCGGCTACAGGGGCCGGCTCAAGCTCGAAGACCGCATCCGCCGTCCCGCCGTCCGATTGGGCTTGGGCGGTGCCGTCTTCGCTCTCGTGCGCCAGGTCGTCCTCGCCGGCGGCGGGCGAAGGCGCCAGCCCGAAAATGGCGCCGGCCGGCTTCCAGGAATCGAGCCCGTCGGTCCACAGGAGATCGCCGGGCTTGAAATTGCCGCCTTCCGCGAACAGGGACAGCTCGCGGTCGGTCAGCGGTCCGACCTGCTGGCCGTCCCGCACAGATACCAGCTCGACTCGACGCGCTTTGCGTCGCGCGCGTCGACGACACGCTCCCGCATGGACTCCCCCTACGCCTAGCCTGCGCTTCGCCCCGGTCCGCGCCTGTTTAGCATCCGAGGGGATTGGCCGTCGAGATGGGTCGAAGTCGCAAGAAGGCGCCCCAGCCAAAAAGGTCTCGACTAGCTGCTCTTGCTGGCGAGGTGATCGCCGAGCCGCAAGCCCCAGGCGAAGATGGTCAGCGACGGATTGACGCGGCTCGTGCGCGGCAGCGGGCTGCCGTCGCCGACGTAGAGATTCTCCATGCCGTGCACCTTGCCATGCGGATCGACCACCGAGCTTTTGGGATCGGCGCCGGTCACCATGCTGCCGAGCGCGTGCGCCGTGCCGGCCATGCCCATATATTTGGACACGCCGGCGAGCCCCGCGCCGAGCAGACGCTCGATCCAATTCTCGATGAGCGCGTGATGCTCCTTCACCGCGTGCGGGATGCGATCGAGGCTGTAATCCATGATCGGCTTGCCGCCAGGGCCGCCAGAGATGATGCGGTTCTCGGGAGAGGAGGAATCCTCCGTGGTCGCCCAGAAGCCGATCGCCCGCGTGCCAAGGAGCTTGTCGACGAAGCCCGGTGTCTCCGGCGGCGCCTGCACGGCGAGCATCTCGGGGTCGATCCACCCCAGGCACTGCATCGACGAATGCGGAAACCGGTCGTTGTAGAGCACCGCCGTCTTGCGCAGCACGTCATGGTCCTTGAACGGCGAGAAGCCGAGCACCGCCGAGTTGATGTGCATCTTGAAATTGGCACCGACCAGATCGCCGCACGGCAGGTTCAGCCCCGTGGCGTGCAAATGATCCTGGAGAATGCGCGGACTGGACATCGCGCCCGCGGCGAGCACAATCGTAGGAGCTTCGTAGGTCGAGCCGTCGGCGCATTTCACGCCGATGATGGTGCGCGGATCGCCCGGCGCGGACACGAGCTCCGACACGGGATCGCCGGCGAGCAGCGTGAAGTTCGGCTTGTCGCGGATGTGATCGATCAGGTTCCGCTCGGAATCCGCCTTCAAGCCGGAGGGCGACGCGAACCCGTCGAAATGCTTCGCCTCCTCGGGATGATTGACGATGTCCTTCGACAGGCCGAGCGGCAGCGGATGCGGCTCCCAGCCCGGATCGGCCGTGGTGATCTTGTCGAGCAGTGCCTGCAGCTCCGGCTCGTTCTTGAACGTGTTGATGCCGAGAAGCTCCGTCGCCTCGTCGTAATAGGGCTTCAGTTCGTCATAGCCGAACGGCCAGCCCAGCAGGCCGTAATCCGGCTCCGCCTCGAACTCGACGGGCCGGAAGCGGAACAGCGCCGCGCCGTACCATTTGGTCTTGCCGCCGACATTGTAGAACTCGCCCGGGACGAAGTCCTTTCCCTTGCTGTCGAGCCAGACCACATGGTTCTTGAAAACGCCGTCGACGAACACTTGCCGGACTTCGAGGGTGGACACGTCGCGCGGGAGAAACGGCCCCTTCTCGATCAGAAGCACGCGTTTGCCGCCGTTGACGAGCTTATAGGCGGCGCTGCCGCCTCCTGCGCCGCTGCCGATGACAATCACGTCGTATTGCGCGTCCATGATGTGCTCCCTGTGCGTGATGAGCGGATCAGGGTGTCATGCAGAAGCGAAGTCGAAATCTCCGAAGTTAGGAGCTTAG
>CAYUTT010000320.1:0-2998 GCA_964447575.1 uncultured Methyloceanibacter sp. | reverse complement strand
GGGTCTCAGCGATGACATGACCGCGCCCGCCCGGGCCCGCTGGCCGCTCGATCCGGACGCGCCGCCCGCGCTCGGGGCGGGAGTTAAGGCTTGAGCCTTTGGAACCCACAGTTCGAAAATTGCGCTAAGTAGGTACGGGGGGGGGGCGGCATGGAACTGCAATCGGTCGGCATTATCGGCGCGGGCGCATGGGGAACGGCGCTCGCCATCGTGGCGCGGCGCGCGGGCCGCGACGTGCTGATCTGGGGTTACGAGCCCGAGACCATCGCCGCCATCAACGAGACGCATCGCAACGACACCTTCCTGCCGGGTGTCGCGCTCGATCCGGCCATCGAGGCGACCGGGCGGTTCAACGAGGTCGCCACCTGCGACGTGCTGCTGATGGCGCCGCCGGCGCAGCACCTGCGCGCCATCGCAGGCGCGCTCAAGCCCTATGTGCGGGAGGGCCAGCCCTTCGTCATCTGCTCCAAGGGCATCGAGCAAGCGAGCGGCCAACTCATGTCGCAGATCGCGGCGGAGCTGCTGCCCCTGGCCGAAATCGCGGTGCTGTCGGGGCCGAGCTTCGCCGCCGACGTGGCGCGGGGCTTGCCCGCCGCGGTGACCATGGCGACGGAGGAGGAGGCGCTCGGCCGCGCGCTGTCTCATGCGCTCTCCCACCCGCCATTCCGCTGCTATTGGAGCGGCGATGCGATCGGAGCGCAGATCGGCGGGGCCGTGAAGAACGTCTACGCCATCGCCGCAGGGATCGTCGTCGGCAAGGCGCTGGGCGCAAGCGCCCATGCGGGGCTGGTCACCAGGAGCTTCGCCGAGATGGCGCGGTTCGGGGTCGCGCTCGGGGCAAGGCTCGAGACCATGATCGGGCTCTCCGGTCTCGGCGATCTGGTGCTCACCTGCGGTGCCCTTCAGTCGCGCAACATGTCGCTCGGCGTGGCGCTGGGCGAGGGCAGAAGCGTCACCGAAGCGCTGTCCGGGCGGCTGACCGTGACCGAGGGCGTGCCCACGGCAAGCGCCATGGTGGAGATCGCCGGGGCGCGGGGCATCGAGCTCCCCATCGCCGAATCCGTGGAGGCCGTGCTGTCGGGGCGCGTGACCGTGGACGAGGCGATCGAGGCCCTGCTCGCCCGGCCGCTCAGGCCAGAGCTGTAAAATGATGCCCTCGCTGGACAGTCTGGCAGACCCGCAATAGCTTCGCGCGAGGAGCAAGGGGGACGGCGATGCTGTTTGCGTTGATCTGTACCGACAAGGTGGACGGACTGCCCATCCGCAAGGCGCACCGCCCAGACCATCTCGCCTATCTCGAAAGCCTCGGCGAGACGCTGATCTTCGCCGGGCCGTTCACCGAGGCGGACGGCCAGACCATGAATGGCAGCCTGATCGTGATCGAGGCGCCGTCGCTCGAGGCGGCGCGCGCGATCGCCGCGGGCGATCCCTTCGCCAAGGCCGGGCTGTTCGCCTCCGTCGATATCCGCCCGTGGCTGTGGACCATCGACAATACGGACAGCGACGAGGAAGAGTAGCGGCACCCCGTCATGGCCTACTGGCTGATGAAATCGGAGCCCGAGACCTGGTCTTGGGAGCAGCAGAAGAAGGAAGGCAAAAAGGGCGCCGAGTGGGACGGCGTGCGCAACTTCCAGGCGCGCAACAATATGCGCGCGATGAAAAAGGGCGACCTCGCCTTCTTCTATCACTCGGGGGCTGAGAAGGCCTGTGTCGGCATCGTCAAGGTGGTGGCCGAGGCGCATCCGGACTCCACCGACCCGACCGGCCAGTGGGAGTGCGTGGATGTGGCGGCGGTCGCCGGCCTGCCTCGCGCCGTGACCCTTGCCGAGATCAAGGCCACGCCGCAGCTCAAGGACATGGTGCTGGTGCGGAATTCGCGTCTCTCGGTGCAGCCGGTGACGGCGGCGGAATGGCGCAAGCTCTGCGCGCTCGGCGGTCTCAAGGACCCCCCAACAGCTTAGTGCCCCAGGCCCCTCACTGAGGTACAGTCGGCGTCAGCTGGCGAACGACAGGGGGGGAATCATGGCCATCAACTATCTCGCCGTCGCGATCGCGACCTTGGCCGGGTTCGGGCTCGGGGCGATCTGGTACATGGCGCTCGGCCGGGTGTGGATGCGCGCCATCGGCAAGACCGAGGCCGAGCTGACCCCTCCCACGGCCGCGCAGAAGGCCCTGCCCTTCATCATCTCCATCGTGGCCCTGTTCATCATGGCGTGGATGCTGGCCGGGCTCATGGGCCATCTTGCGCAAGTGTCCGTGCGCGGCGGCATGATCGCAGGCGCGCTCGTCTGGCTCGGCTTCGTCATTACCACGATGGGCGTGAACCATGCCTTTAGCGGCGCCAAGCCGGCACTGACCCTGATCGACGGCGGCCATTGGCTCGCCGTGCTGGTCGTCATGGGCGCCGTGATCGGCGCCTTCGGGCTGTAGACGAAAGGAGGATGGACGGAGCCTTCTCGCACAAAAGACGGCGGGCCATAATGGGCTCGCAAAGCACAAAAAAAGCGCGTTCGCGTAGGGAGGAATTTGCGGATGTCCGAGCACGAGACGTTCAAAGTGGAGCCGGTGAAGGTTCCCAAGAAATGGAAAGAGCGCGCCTTCGTCGACGAGGAGGCATACGAGAAGCTCTACGCGAAGAGCCTCGACGATCCCGACAAGTTCTGGGGCAAGGAAGGCAAGCGCCTCGACTGGATCAAGCCCTATACGCGCGTCAAGAACACCACGTTCGAATATCCCAACGTGTCGATCAAATGGTTCGAGGACGGCACGCTCAACGTCGCGGCCAATTGCATCGACCGGCACCTGAAGAAGCGCGGCAAGCAGACCGCCATCATCTTCGAGCCGGACGACCCGAACGCGGAAGCGCGGCACATCACCTATGGCGAGCTTTACGAGAATGTCTGCCGCATCGCCAACGTGCTGAAAGCGCACGGCGTGAGACGCGGCGACCGGGTCACGATCTATCTGCCGATGATCCCGGAGGCGGCCTACGCCATGC
>CAYUTT010000319.1:0-3021 GCA_964447575.1 uncultured Methyloceanibacter sp. | reverse complement strand
CCGCCGCCCACGTCGAGGAAGTTCGCGGGCGTGCCGCCGGCATGCTTAATCATGTCCATGGTGGCCATGGCCAGGCCCGCGCCGTTGACGATGCAGCCGATCTCGCCCTCGAGCCCGATATAATTGAGATTGTGCTCAGCGGCCTGCGCCTCGCGCGGATCCTGCTGCGAAGGATCGTGCATGTCGGCGACGTTGTGACGGCGGAACAGCGCGTTGTCGTCGAACGACATCTTGGCATCGAGCGCCATCACACGGTCGTCCTTCGACACCACCAGCGGGTTGATCTCGAGCATGGTGGCGTCGCAATCGCGGAAGGCGCGATAGGCGTTCATGATGGTCGAGACCGCGCTTTGCGCCTGCTTGATGCTGAGGCCCAGCTGGAACGCAAGCTCCCGCGCCTGGAAGGCTTGCAGGCCCACCGCCGGTTCCACCACGACCTGGAGGATGGCGTCGGGATCGGTCCTGGCGATCTCCTCGATCTCCATGCCGCCCTGCTGCGAGGCGATCACCCGGATGCGCTCGGCTTTGCGATCGAGCACATAGCCGAGATACAGCTCGCGGTCGAAGGGCTCGGCCACCTCGATATAGACGCGCTGCACGGGTTTGCCCTCGGGGCCGGTCTGGATCGTGACCAGGCGTTTGCCGAGCAGCTCCTGCGCCGCGTCGCGCACCTCGTGATAGGTCTTGCACAGCTTAATGCCGCCGGCCTTGCCGCGGGCACCCGCATGAATCTGAGCCTTCACCGCCCAGCTCCAGCCGCCCAGCTCGGTGGCGGCATAGACCGCCTGATCGGGGCTGAAAGCCACGGCGCCTTTCGGCACCGGCACGCCGAAGCTGCCCAGAAGCTCTTTCGCTTGATACTCGTGAACGTCCACGTCGTTCCTCCCTTCCTAGTCTCTTCGGCGGGCTTTCGTTTGAGAGCTTGCGCCGGAAGACGTCAGCTCACCTTGCCCTTGACGATGTCGTAGGCCTTGTCGGTCGCCGCCTCGGCGCCGGCCAGAAGGCCCTCCAGTTCCTTGAGCTTAGCGTCCACGAAGCTCTTGTCCGAAATCATTTTTGCATTGATGAAGACATTGAGCGCCGCGCTTCGCAGTGCAGCATAGGCGGACAGGACGCCGACGCCCGCGTCCGAAATCACGTTCAGATTGCCCTTTTCCGACGCGGACAACGCCAGATCGATCGCTTCGCGGGCCAGCCGGCAGCAGCGGATCGGCACCTCGGTGGCCTGCTTGAGAGCGGCCTGGATGGCCTCCTCGCGCGCCGCCTTCTCGGTGTCGCTCTCCTTGGGCATGCCGTAGGCCGCCATCACCGTGTCGAAGGCCCGCACATCGTCCTGGATCATGCCCGTCAGGCGGTGACGCAAGTCCTCGGCCTTGGCCAGGATCTCCTTCATCTCCTCCTCGACCTCGGCGTACTTCTTCTTGCCGATGGTGAGGTTGCACACCATGCTCACCAGCGCCGCACCCATGGCGCCGAGGATCGCCGCGGCGCTGCCGCCACCAGGCGTCGCCTGGCTGGAGGCGAGCGCATCGAGGAACGGCTCGATGGCGGTGTCCTTGATCTCGGTCATCAGGCCATCTCTTTCGCCAGCGCGTAGATCTCCTCGGCATCGAGCACGGCGTCCGAGCTCTCGAACAGCTTGCCGACGCAAGCGCGATGCAATTTCAGCTTCAGCCCGCCGATGCCGAGCGCGCCGTAGGCAGTCTTACCATCATAGTCCGTGCCCTTGTCGGTGGCCTGGATGCCCTCGATGCCGAGCGGCGGCTGGGCGTTGACGTCGGCCACGAGCGTGACATTGGGATTGTTCTTCCAGCCGCCCTCGGGCAGAAGCTGCACGCCGATGGCGCCGGCCGCAAAGATGATGTTGACGTCCTGGATGGCTGCCGCGCGCGACTCGTCATCGAAGGCGGCAACGCCTCTCACGTCTCTCCCGAACCGGGATTGGACGGCCTTGGCCGCCGCGTCGGCACGCTCTTTGACGCGGGAGGTGAGGGTCACCTCGGCGCCTTCCTCGGCGAGAAATGCCGCGGCACGCATGCCGACGGGTCCGGTGCCCGCGAGCACGACAGCCTTCTTGCCCTTGAGCGACCGGCCCTTCGCAAGCAGCGCGACGCCGGCCGCCGCCGTCGTGTTCGAGCCGTTGGAATCGAGCATGCAGGATACGCGGAACGGCCCGAAAAACTTCTTCTTCACCGCCTCGAGCAAGGCCTCGCCCTTCTCCATGTTGCTACCGCCCACGAAGATCGCCGTATTCTGCTTCTCCTTGCCGCCACGGGTGAAGATGGTGCCGTCCACCAGCCCGTCGACATTGTCTGGCGTCACGTTGGCGTAGCCATGGACGTCGTCGGCGCCGCCGTCATAGCCCACCACCACGTCGAACACGCTGGTCATCGGGTCCGTGTCGAACAGGAACAGCAGTTTCTTCATATCGTGCCCCTCAAAGTCACTCGACGACGTTCTGCGGCTTGCCAGCCACGAACGCCTCTATGTTGTCGATCAGTTGGTCGGCCAGAATCTGCATGGCCTCGCGGCTCGCCCACGCCACGTGCGGCGTGACGATGAGATTCGGCATGTTCAGATCGAGCAGGATGTTGCCTTCCTTCGGCGGCTCCTTGGTCAGCACGTCGAAGCCCGCGCCGGCGATGGTGCCCGCTTTGAGCGCCTCGGCCAGCGCCGCCTCGTCCACCAGCCCGCCGCGCGCCGTGTTGATCAGGATCGCGGTCGGCTTCATCATCTTCAGCTCTTTTTCGCCGATCATGTTCTTGGTCTCGGGTGTGAGCGGACAGTGGAGCGTGATCACGTCGCTCTCTTTCAGCACCGTCTCGAGATCCACCAGCCCGTCCTGCGGAAACACGTCATAAGGCAGGATCTTCATGCCGAGACATTCGGCGCGCTTGGCCACCGCCTTGCCGATGGCGCCGTAGCCGACGATGCCCATGGTCGAGCCGGCGATGTCGCGGATCGGATGGTCGAAGAAGCAGAACTGATCGACCTCCGCCCAGCGGCCGTTGCGCACGTCCT
>CAYUTT010000318.1:0-3026 GCA_964447575.1 uncultured Methyloceanibacter sp. | reverse complement strand
TCATGATCGCCACGCCGCAAGCCTCGCTCGAAGCGGCGGCCGAGGTCGCACGCAAAGCAGGCGTCACGCCGGTGATCCTGGGCGATAGCATCGAGGGGGAGGCACGCGACGTGGCGCTGGTTCATGCGGGTATCGCCCGCCAATGCGCCTTGCGCGGTCAGCCGGCCGTGCCCCCATGCGTCCTCATCTCGGGCGGCGAGACCACCATCACGCTGAAGGGCAAGGGCAAAGGCGGCCGCAACACCGAGTTCCTGCTCGCCCTCGCCATCGCGCTGCAAGGAATGCCCCGCGTCTATGCGCTGGCCGGCGACACCGACGGCGTGGACGGCTCGGAGGACAATGCCGGGGCGCTTGTCTATCCCGACACGCTCGAGCGCGCCGAAAAGGCGGGGCTAAACGCCAAGGCCATGCTCGCCGACAACGACCCCTATACCTTCTTCAAAGGGATCGGCGACCTCCTGGAGACCGGCCCGACGCTGACCAACGTCAACGACCTCCGCGCGATTCTGATCGAGAAGGCGTGAGCGGTGAAAGGGACCGGCCAGCCTGATCCCTAGGGGGTGCGGCATTTTGACGGCACCAGGGCCCTAAAGCGCCGCATTTGCCCAATTTTCACGCAATCGGTCTAAAGGCCTATTGTGCACTGCACAATAAACCCGTTGACCTTGATTGTGCAGCGCACCATATACCGGTCATCGCAAGCAGGCCCGCTCGGCGGGATCGAGAAAGAGGACTTCCATGGTCGAGCAGTTCCAGAAATTCGGTGAGGACTTTCAGAAGTCGGGCAAAGAGGGCTTCGACGCCGCCGTCCGCTCGTTCGGCGACGTGAACAAGGGCCTTCAGGCAATCGGGGCGAAAGTCGCCGACTACCAGAAGAAGGCGTTTGAGGACGGCACGCGGACCTTCGAGCAGCTGATCGGCGCAAAGTCGGTCGAGCATGCTGTCGAGATCCAGGTCCAGGCCGCCAAGAAGGCATACGAGACCTACTTGGCCGAGATGTCGAAGATCGGCGAGATGTACGTTGCGCTCGTGCGTGATGCGTACAAGCCGGTTACCCAGACCGTCGCTAAGAGGACGCCGCACGCAACCTCCTAGGTCTAATCTCGAACGAGACCCGGCTAGCCCGGGTCTTTTTCGTACCCAAAAGCGCAACAAAATGGTTGCGCTTACCGGCGCGCTGCGCTACATCCATACGCAACCAGGAGGTTGCGTATGAGCACACAGATGAACACCGACCGCATCGAGAAGAAATCGAGATCAAGGCGCCTGTCTCCCGCGTCTGGCGTGCGCTGACCGACTACCGCGAGTTCAGCCAATGGTTCCGCGTGAATCTCGAAGGGCCGTTCATCCCCGGCGAGACGGCGCGCGGCAACATCACCTATCCCGGCTATGAGCACGTGGTCTTCCAGGCGGTGGTGCAAAGACTCGAGCCCGAGCACTATTTCTCCTTCACCTGGCATCCTTACGCGGTCGATCCCGACATGGACTATTCCCAAGAGGAGCCGACCCTCGTCGAGTTCACCTTGACGCCGACGGCGTCGGGAACGCTGGTGCGCGTCGTGGAGTCCGGTTTCGACAAGATCCCCAAGCATCGCCGCGACGAGGCCTTTCGCATGAACGAGGGCGGCTGGGCCGGGCAAACGCGCAACATCAAAGAGCATGTCGAAACGACACCGCAACCGGCCGCGTGACGCGCAAATCCACGCCTCGATCTTCGCCGCGCTCGGCGATCCGACCCGGCTCGGCATGCTGGCGAGGCTCGCGGACGGCACGCCGCAATCGATCTCCCGCCTGGCCGAGGGCACCGCGCTCACGCGCCAGGCGGTGACCAAGCATCTCAAGGTGCTGGAGGATGCCGGCGTGGTCCGCTCGGCGCGTGTCGGCCGCGAGAGCCGGTTCGCGCTGGAGCCCAAGGCGCTTGCGGACGTGCGGACCTATCTCGACAATGTCTCGCGGCAGTGGGACGATGCGCTCGCGCGCCTGAGGGCGTTCGCCGAGGACTGACACCCTCCCATTGCCGGGAGCATGACGATGATTGGTAGGGTCCTGCTCGCCGCTGCCATGCCGCTTGCGCTCGGCTATCTCGTGGCACCGGCCGGGGCCGCAGAGGACGAGAGCGCCGCCGCCTATGTCGAGAAGCTCTACGCGCAAGTCGCACTGGGATCGGATGCGACCTACACCCCGCGCCAAGACGAAATCTACAACAACTGCCTGCACCGAGCGCAAGGCGACTACGAGCGCTGTCCCGGCTTGAACATGTTCGTCATGGCGGAGGAAGCGACCCCTGCCAATCTCGAGATCGAATCCCTCTCGGACGACGGCAAGACAGCCGAAGTGAAGGCGAGCTTCCACAATGGCGAGCGCGACGTGGTCGTCGTGATCAGCCTGATCCACGACGAGGAGGAAGGCTGGCTCGTCGAGGAGATGACCTCTGGCTGCCTGACCCTCACCGATGCGCTGAACTGGGAACCGAAATGCTGAAAGACGCCCGCCTCATGCGGCAACACGCCCACGGTCGAATCTCTTGATCCGTGCGCGCCCTGCGCGCAACGTGGCGTCATGATCCGTGGCGTGCTCCTCGATCTCGCGGGCGTCATCTATGAGGGCGACAGCGCCTTGCCCGGTGCCGTCGACGCGGTTGCCCGCCTGCACGATGCGGGGCTCCCCTTGCGCTTCGTGACCAACACCACACGCTCGCCGAAAGCCAAGCTGCTCGAGCGCCTATCGGCGATGGGGCTCGACCTCGACGAGGCCGAGCTGTTCACCCCCGGACAGGCCGCGCGCGACTGGCTCACGCAGCACGACTGCTCGCCCGCGCTCCTCGTTCACCCAAATCTCGAATGCGAGTTCGAGGGCCTCCCCGAGCGGCCGAACCGCGCCGTCGTGGTGGGCGACGCAGGGCAAGCCTTCGACTATGCGCGCATGAACGCCGCCTTCCGCACACTGATCGAAGGCGCACAACTCATCGCACTCGCCAAGAACCGCGCCTTCAAGGACGACGACGGCAAGCTCAGTCTCGATGCCGG
>CAYUTT010000317.1:0-3047 GCA_964447575.1 uncultured Methyloceanibacter sp. | reverse complement strand
AACGACGAGTTGCGCGCGATGACGAAGAGGGAATGGCAGCGCGACAGTGCGGTGATGATTTCCTCGGCCACGCCATCAGCGAAGTATTCCTGCTCCGGATCGTCGCCCAGATTCGCAAACGGCAACACGGCGATCGAGGGCCGGTCGGTCGGCAAGGGAAGCTCGGCGGCGGCGGCGGTTGGCGGTGACGAGTCCGGCATCGGTGTCGGCGGAACAGGTGCCTCGGACTTGCGCAGTTCGGCCGCAAGCGCACGCGTATTCGCGTCCGGCTCCACATTGAGCTCCCGCTTCAGGAGTGCTGCGAGATATTCGTAGTGTCGGAGCGCATCGGGCCGGCGGCCACCGGCGGCCAAGGTGCGCATGACGAGCCGATTGGCGTCTTCGCGCAGGTTGTTGGTTGCGATCGCCCGGTCGGCAAGGCTGCGCGCCAGCTCGAGATTGCCTGACTGAAGTACCAGCTCGCCGAGCTTGACCATGGCATCGAGTGCGAAACCTTCCAGCCGTTGCCTTCTCGGACGCACCCACTCCTGCCAGGCTTCCCCCGGAATCGAACAGTCGGCGAGAAGCTGCCCCCTGTAGAGCTCAAGGGCTTCGCCGAGCGCGGTACGGCTGCCGTCGCGGACCAGCGCCTCGAACCGAGCGACATCGCAGGCGATGGCCCCTGGTGCGAGCGAGATCTTTTCTGCATCGCTGACGAATACATCCTCTCCCAGCGCCTGACGCAGCCGGGACATGGCCTTTCGGAGATTTTGCCGTGCATGCTCCTCAAAATGCGAACCCCACAGGAGGTTCGTCACCCGCTCCCGCGGCTGCGGCTCAGGCGCCGAGCAGGCGAGAATGGCGAGCAAGCCCGCGAGCTTCTTGTTCATGAGATCGACGGCACCGCTGGGCCCGGCAAGTTCGAAATCTCCCAGCAGAGAAAGCCTGAATTTGGGGGGCGGAACGACCTTCATCGCACACGCTCGGGCGTTTGCCCCTACCCCGACAAAAGTATTGTCATAATTTCGCAATTATTCAAGCATCCAACGTCTCGGCTTGGATACAAAAACGTTGCAGTTGGCCCGGCCAAGAGCGCAGTGAGCCCGCCGCAAAGCGGGCCAGACTGCCTCACTCCATTTTGAACCACTATCCTTCGTCGATGAAGGCTTTGACGCCTTCGCCGCAACGGAATTTAAGCCGGCGCTCCCGCTCATTCGGATGGTCGAGCCAGTCACACACACGACGCAACATTTCTTGCTGCTTGCCGGATGAGAGAGATTCCTTGAGAAGCTGACGGTCCAGGTACTCTTGAACAGGCTTCGAAAGCCACAAACTCATCGACACTTCCGTGAATTTGGTGTGATTGCCGGAGCCTTCGCGCCGGGGTTTCGTATCATGTGCCGGCACGCCGTAGACGGTGACATGCGCTACCGGAAATTGGTCGTGGCTCGTCGTGTTCGCGCTGAAATCCTGGAAGGCGCGGATCACGGCCAAGTCGCCGCGCGAGATTCTTGTCCCGTATAGCGCCTGCAATGGCGCGAAAATCGGACTGAGCAGCACGCTTTCCTGGGATTCCGGAAGTGTCAGTGTCAATCGAGGGTCATCGAACTGCTGGACGCGCTGGACCGAGGTGGGATCATTGGTGATCAGGAGGATGCGAGGTTTGAGGCCCCTGTTCCTCAACCCACGTGCGATTTCGTTGACGGTCGTGATCCCGTAGTCCTCGAAATATCCGCCATCGACGATTCGGTCCCGAACCGTGCCGTTCGACTGATCCCGCAGCACTCCCGGCGGCGTGAGGATTGGAAACCGGCCGCTGTTGGTCACGGCAGTAGCAAGGCTGATGGTAGTGACGGGCGTTTCACCAGCTCCCCGCTCGCTCTTGCTTACGCGGCCCCGGCCGATCAATCGGAAGAAGTCGTAGGCGTCGTCGAAAAGCGGTTTGCCTTCTCCGCTATTGTCGTCGGGCGCCTTCTCGATTGCGATGTGGGACGTGAGAATGCGCCTGCCGGTGGCAACCGACGTGCCATTGAACACGAGCAACGGACGCCAGTGAGCCTTGTCCGGTGCAAACGACTCAAACGGTGCACCCAAGCCAGCCGGTCTGGTAGTCTGCGATACATACTTGTCAAACGCGCTGGTCAACGCGTTTTCAAACAATCTCGCGCGATCAAGTTTCCTGAAAAAAGGAATCTGATCGCGAAAGGCAAGGCCGAGCACTGGCGGCGAAAGAAAATCCTCCGACAGGATCAGCTGGGCGCAGTCGCGCCAGCCCAGCACAATCCCCGGGCGGAACCAGAATGTGCCGTCCGACGGCAACCTGCGACACGGCGCAGAATCGCGCACCGCCCTCTCCTGCTGCGCTTTCAAGAGGGCCGAGAACACCGCCGCCCCCAGGGCGCCACCCGAGACCCCAGAGATCGCAAAGACGCGATTGGCGAATGCGGGAATGTCGGTGGATCCGCATGGAACGCTTGGAGCGCCGGAGACGGCGTCAGGCGGACAGGTCAAGTCCATGAAGTATCCGAGCGTGCTCCCTGTCACGTAAGCAGCCCGACTGGCGCCGCCCGCAGCGGCGACGACGATCGGAGGCGGACAGTTTTCAGGGATGTTCGCGCAGCCGTTCTTATCCATCCATTGTTGCACGGCGTCGGTCATTTCAAGCCGAGCCGGCGCTGAAATCGTGTCGCTCTGCAGCGTGCGAACGTCGCGCCCCTCACCTGCAAGCATCCTGTAGATGACGATTGCCGCGATCATCAGCGTGAAGATCGGCACGCGGGCGGGATAGGACAGCCACGTCAGGAACGAAAGCGCCGGCACCCACGCGCCGAGCACGATCGGTACCAGCAACGCCCGCTGGGGCATGACTTCAGGGGATAAAATGTACCAAAGAAGCAAGAAGGTAACGCCAACCACTGCCACTACCGTAACGATTCGGATGAGCACAACGCCCGGGCCCTCGACCGTACGGACGCGCTTCCGGCGGGTCACCGTAACCGCGAGTCTGACAGGCCGCGCAGTCAGGTTGAATATTTCAAACCGCCACATCACGTAGACAACATAGAGAG
>CAYUTT010000316.1:0-3053 GCA_964447575.1 uncultured Methyloceanibacter sp. | reverse complement strand
CAAGTGAATCACTCAATCAGCGGAACGGCGAGACCCTTCTTCAACAGCCTGCTAGAGGCGCGCGCCGAGACGCCCCGCCAGATCCTGAATGAACTGCCAGGCGACACGGCCCGATCGGCTGCCGCGCCCGCGCGCCCATTCGAGCGCCTCACGGTCGAGCGTCTCCGGCGCAATATCCAGCCGGTAATGCTGCGCGTAGCCGCGCACCATGGCGAGATACTCGTCCTGGCTGCAATTGTGGAAACCGATCCACAGTCCGAACCGGTCCGACAGCGACAGCTTCTCCTCCACCGCTTCGGAAGGATTGATCGCGGTTGAGCGCTCGTTCTCGACCATGTCCCGGGGCATCAGGTGGCGGCGGTTCGACGTGGCATAGAGGATCGCATTGGCCGGGCGTCCCTCGATGCCGCCTTCGAGGACCGCCTTCAGCGACTTGTAGGATGTATCCACCGCCTCGAAGGAGAGATCGTCGCAGAACAAAATGAAGCGGTGCTCCGGCGCCGCGCGCAGATAGAACAGGAGACGAGGCAGCGCGGCGATGTCCTCCCGGTGGATCTCCACCAGCTTGAGCCCGGGAAAGGCGCCGTGCACGGCCTTGACGAGGGAGCTCTTGCCCATGCCGCGGGCGCCCCAAAGGAGCGCGTTGTTGGCCGGGAGCCCGCCCGCGAAGCGCTCGGTATTCGCCAGGAGCGTATCGCGGGCGCGGTCGATGCCTTTGAGCAGCGGGAGCGGCACCCGGTTGACGGCCGGAACCGGGACGAAACGCTCGTTTTCCGCCTGGAACACGAAGGCGTCGGCGCTTGAGAAATCCGGGATTTCCGGCCGTGCGGGTCCAAGCCGCTCCAGTGCCCTCGCGATCCGTTCCATGAGCCCGGAGGCTGGTTCTTGAAAGTTCATGCGGGGGCCCCGTTGCAAAGGCGTCCTAGCTCAGTATAGTCGCGCCCAATCGCGCGATAAGAGCCCGCTCGCACCGCTGCGAGATGGGCCCAACCGGGCCGAAATCGGCCTTTACCTAAGCCAAGCAGGGGACACGAGCAATGGAGGGTTTCGCATACGCTCAGGCAGGCGGCGGCTTCGAGATGCTGAATAGCCTGCTCGTCCCGACCATCCTGATCATCGGCATCATGTATTTTCTGATGATCCGGCCGCAGCAGAAGCGGATGAAGCAGCATCGCGAGATGATCGCCGCCATCCGCCGCGGCGACATTGTGGTGACCTCGGGCGGGATCCTCGGCAAGGTAACCAAGGTCGAGGACAACGAGTTGCAGGTCGAGATCGCTGACGGCGTGCGTATAAAGGTCGTGCGGGGGACTGTCTCGGAGGTGCGCGGCAAGGGGGAGGGCGGCGCCCCCCAGGCCAAGACGGAAGCCAAGGCCAAGACATCCGAAAAGACATCCGACTAGAGCACGCAAAAGCGAACCTGAGCCCGATCTGGAGTTTCAAACCCGGCAATGCTGCATTTCCAACGATGGAAGGTGATCTTGGTGTTCGGCATTGTGCTTGCCGGATTCATCTTCGCGACTCCCAACCTGATTCCGTCCGCGTCGCTCCAGGGGCTTCCGAGCTGGGTCCCGCATAAGCAAGTCAATCTCGGCCTCGACCTTCAAGGCGGCGCACACCTCCTGTACCAGATCGACGAGAAGGAGCTTGTCGAAGACTGGCTCGGCACGATTCGCGGCGATGTGCGCGAGGCACTGCGCAGTAGCCGGATCGGCTATACGGATCTCGCGCTGAACGTGACGTCGCGCGCCGTGTCGCTGACGATCCGCGAACCTGCGCAAACCGACAAGGCCTTTGAGGAATTGAAAAAGCTTGCCGTGCCCGTCGGCAGCGACGTGTTCGGCGGATTCTCGGGAACCGACCTCGAGGTTACGAGGTCGGCCGACCGGATCACGCTGGCGATCACTGAGTTGGGACTGACAGAGCGCATCAATTCTGCGATCCAGGCGTCGATCGAGACGATCAGGCGCCGCATCGACGCCTTCGGTACCACCGAGCCAAGCATCCAGCGGGAAGGCCGCAGCCGCATTCTGGTGCAGGTGCCCGGCGTGACCGACGTGCAGCGGCTGAAGGCGCTGATCGGCGAGACTGGCAAGCTCGAATTCAAGCTCGTCGACCACACGGCGGACGCGGCCCAAGTCGCGGCGAGCGGGCAGGTGCCACCGGGCGACGAGCTGGTCTACTCCGATGACGACCCGCCGATCCCTTACGTTTTGAGAGACCAGGTCATGGTCAGCGGCGAGAATCTCGTCGATGCCCAGCCCGGCTTCGACTCCAGGACCGGCGAGCCGGTCGTGACCTTCCGCTTCGATGCGGCGGGAGCCAAGCGGTTCGGGCGTGTCACCCAGGACAATGTCGGCCTGCCCTTTGCCATCGTCCTCGACGGCAAGGTGATCTCCGCGCCCGTTATTCGCGAGCCCATCCTCGGCGGCACGGGTCAGATCAGCGGGAACTTCTCTGTGCAGGAGGCGAACGATCTTGCCGTTCTGCTGCGCTCCGGCGCGCTGCCCGCCAAGCTTACTGTCATCGAGGAGCGCACGGTGGGCGCAAGCCTCGGTGCCGACTCCATCGAGAGCGGCAAAAAGGCGGCGATCGTAGGCATGATACTCGTCGTGGGCTTCATGTTCGCGGCCTATGGGCTGTTCGGTCTGTTCGCCAATCTCGCGCTTCTCGTCAACGTCGCGCTGATCTTCGCCGTGCTGTCGCTTATGGGCGCGACCCTGACGCTGCCCGGCATCGCCGGCATCGTGCTCGTCATCGGCATCGCGGTGGACGCCAACGTGCTGATCAACGAGCGCATCCGCGAGGAGATCAGGTCCGGCAAATCGCCCATTGCGGCCGTCGATTCGGGCTACTCGCGCGCGCTCGTCACGATTATCGACTCCAACGTGACGACCCTGATTGCCGTGCTGGTGCTGTTCTGGCTGGGCTCGGGTCCCGTGCGCGGGTTCGCCGTGACGCTCACCATCGGCATCCTCGCCTCAATGTTCACCGCCGTCACCGTGACGCGCATGATGGTCGCTTTCTGGCTTCGCTGGACGCGCCCCAAAGTC
>CAYUTT010000315.1:0-3067 GCA_964447575.1 uncultured Methyloceanibacter sp. | reverse complement strand
CGTTTGGGCGGTGCTTGAACCATGATCCAAGTCCATCCCCAATTGGAAGAGGGCGTCACTGGACATGGCGTCCTCCCCAACCAGCAGATAGATCCAGTCAAATAAGAGGCGCTATTTGCACCTCGCGTTCTTCCTATGCAAGAGGTTTTTGGTCTCCTGGGTCACAATGACCTGCCAATATGTCGCGCGACCGGTTTGTGACGGCAGGAGCGAATCACCTCGCAAGACAGAGGAGACGCAGCCATGGGTTTGGGAAGCGTTAAGAGGGCGGTCGGGGCAGCCTTGGTCCTCGTCGCCGGTGTCGGCCTCGGCGGAGCGCCCGCCTCGGCCGCGGAGGCCTTGCCGAAGCTCGGCACCGCGCTCGACGCGACCTCGGTGTCGGGCCTCTCCTCCGGGGCTTATATGGCCGGCCAGATCCAGCTCGCCCACGCCGAGGACATTGTCGGCGCGGGCATCGTCGCCGGCGGCCCCTTCGCCTGCGCCGAGACGGAGGCTTCCCGCCATTTTCCCTTCTGGCCGATCGCCGTCGCCCAGAACGCGACGCGGGCGCTCTATAGCTGCATGAAGACCACGCTGGGCGTGCCCGACCCGAAGGACCTGGTTGAGCGCGCCCGGGAGCTCGCCGACGACGGCGCACTCGATCCGCTGTCCGCGCTGCAAAGCCACAACGTCTACCTGTTCTCGGGCCACGACGACCAGACCGTCGCCCGTCCGGTCGTCGAGGCGGCGAAGCGCTTCTACGAGATCGCGGGCGTGCCGCCCGGCAATGTGACGCTGATCGAGGGCGACGGCGGGCATGCCTTCATCACGGAGGGGGGCGGCTTGGCCTGCGGACTCTCGGAAGCGCCCTATGTCAGCGACTGCGACTACGATCAGGCGCGCGCCATCCTCGGCTGGATCTACGGGCCGCTCGAGCCGCCCTCCGCCGAGCCGCAAGGCTCATTCCTTGTGTTCGACCAGACGGCGTTCGCCCGTCCGGGGACCGGCTTCGCGGACGAGGGCGTGGTCTACGTGCCGGAGGCCTGCAAGGCGGAGCCGGGCTGCCGCGTCCACCTGGCGCTCCACGGCTGCGGGCAGTCGCGCGAGGAGGTGGGCGACGCTTTCGTCCGGGAGACGGGCTTCGCCGAGACGGCCGATTCCAACCGGCTCGTGATCCTGTTCCCGCAGGCGACGCGGGGCGCCTACAACCCGGAAGGCTGCTGGGACTGGTGGGGCTATGCGGGGCTCGACTTCCTCCGCAAGGATGGGCCGCAGATCGGCACGATCTGGTCCATGGTCGAGCACCTGGCCAAGCAGGAATGAGGCCTGCAGTCATGGCGGACGCGACCACCGTTCTGATCTTCGAGGCGCCGCTCGGCTCGCACCTCTACGCCGACGCCTTGCGCTTGCGGGAGGCGATCCTGCGGCGGCCGCTCGGGCTCACCGTGTCGCGCGAGGAGCTCGCCGACGACGCCATGCGCCAGCATTTCTGCGCGGTCTCACTTGGCGCCGTGGTCGGCACGGTGTCCTTGCGGCCTTTGGACGAGGCCACGCTCCAGCTCAAGCAGATGGCGGTGACGGAGTCGCGGCGCCGGATGCGGATCGGCATGCAGCTCCTCGCCCATGCGGAGACTTGGGCGCGGGCGGGCGGCTTCCGCCTGATGGTCACCCATGCGCGGATCGGCGCGGACGGCTTCTATCTGCGGCTCGGCTATAGGGGCGAAGGTCAGCCATTCGAGGAGAACACCATCCCGCATATCCGCATGACCAAGCGGCTCGGCTAGACAGGAGGAACGATGAGCATCGATGCAGGCGACAAGGCCCCGGACTTCACCCTGCCGGCGGACGGCGGCGGCCAAGTCTCGCTGACGGACTTCAAAGGCAAGACCGTGGTGCTCTATTTCTACCCGAAGGACGACACGTCGGGCTGCACGGCCGAGGCCTGCGCCTTCCGCGACGCGATGCCCGACTTCTCCAAGGTGAAGGCGCAGGTGATCGGCATCTCGCGGGACCCGCTGAAGAGCCACGACAAGTTCAAGGCGAAGTACGGCCTCACCTTTCCGCTTCTGTCCGACGAGGACGGCGCGGTCTGCGAGGCCTACGGCACCTGGGTGGAGAAGAGCATGTACGGCCGGAAATATATGGGCATCGAGCGCTCGACCTTCCTGATCGACCGCAACGGCGTGATTCGCGCGGCGTGGCGCAAGGTGAAGGTGCCGGGTCACGCGGACGAAGTCTTGAAGGCGGCGGAAGCGTTGAAATAGCGCCGATGCGGCTTGGGCTCTCCCGTTCGTTCTGGTTCATGCTGGCCGCGATCCTTCTGGTCACGGCCGGCGCGATCGCGGCCCCGCGCCTCTACCCGACGGCGCTGCTCGGCTCGGGCTATATGGCGCAAACGCTCTGCGCCGGGATCTTCGTCTCGGGACGGAGCTTCGACGACATGAGGGCGCAGGACCTCTCAGGTCCGAGATTCGATCTGCTGCGGTATTTCCAGGCGCGCGTCGAGGACGACGCCAAAGCCGTGACCGTTTCCGCCTACGGCCTTGGCGCGCAGACCTCGATCCACCGCGACGGGCTCGGCTGCACGCGGCTCGCAGACAAGACGGAGGCGGAGCTGCGGGAGCAGGCGACAGGCCTGTTCCCGGCAGCGCCGGCTTTCCTTCCGGACGCGGAATGGCCGGCAGGCGAACGGGTCTCGCCCGAGCCGTTGCCGGAGGGCGTGGACGGCTTAGGCCTCGCACGTGCGATCGACGCCATCTTCGCCGAACCCGACCCGGCGCACCCGCGCAACACGCGCGCGCTGGTCGTGGTGCACCAGGGCCGCATCGTCGCCGAGCGCTACGCGCCGGGCTTCGACGCATCCATGAAGCTGCCAGGCTGGTCCATGGCCAAGATGGCGATGAACGCGCTCGTGGGCATGCGGGTGAAAGACGGCGCCATAGCACTCGAGGACGACGCGCTGATGCCGGAATGGCGCGCGGAGAACGATCCGCGCCGCGCCATCACGCTCGATCAGCTCATGCGCATGACGAGCGGGCTCGTATTCGACGAGAGTTCCGACGACGATTTCAGCGACTTGGCGCAGATG
>CAYUTT010000314.1:0-3090 GCA_964447575.1 uncultured Methyloceanibacter sp. | reverse complement strand
GGTGGGTTCTCCGAGAACCCGTCAAGCGCGCTGGCGCCGTCGTTGTAGGTCTGCGTCTTGTAGCCTTCGGCCTCGAGGACCATGCGCAGCGAGGTCAGGATGTTCCGATCGTCGTCGACAAGGGCGATTGTGGGCATTGGGGGGCCTTTTGCGCGATTGACGCGATTTGTAGGGTGTTATGGTCATAGGGCTGCCTCAAAACGTGGCAGCATCGGGGCGCTTCGCGCCACACCCATCGTTACCGGGATGCAACAAATATCGTTATGGCGCAAGTAAATAACTCGTCAGGATCGCCCCCCAAGGCCGAAGTTGCGGCCGATGCGCGCACTCTCACCAGGCGAGCGTTCAAGGGGGCTCTGGCCAGTCTCGACACCCCGGCGGGCACCCCTTACGCCTCCCTGATCACGGTCGCCACCGACACAGCCGGCGCGCCGATCTTCCTCATCTCCACCCTGGCCCGGCACACGCGGAACCTGGTGGACGACCCGCGCGCCTCGATCCTCATCGACGGCTCCGGGGAAGCGGCCGATCCCCTCCAGGGCGCGCGGCTGACGCTGATCGGACGGGCCGAGATGGTGGAGGGTGCGGCCGTCAAGCGCCGCTTCCTGGCCCGCCATCCGGAAGCCGCGTTCTACGTGGATTTCCCCGATTTTTCCTTCTGGCGCCTCGATTTGGAGAGCGCCCACTATATCGGCGGATTCGGCCGGATCGTCGATCTCGACCCCGGCGACCTGCTGATCGGCCTCGAGGGAGCGGAGGCGCTGATCGAAGCCGAGCCCGGCATCGTCGCCCATATGAACGACGACCACGCCGACGCGGTCGAGCTCTATGCGCTTGCCTTCACCGGCGGCGAGCCGGGCCCCTGGCGCATGACCGGCATCGATCCGGAAGGCTGCGATATCGCCTTGGGAACCGACGCCCGCCGCATCGTCTTCGCCCGGAGGGTCGTTAACCCGGGCGAGGCACGCAAAGAGCTGGTCCGGCTGGCGGAGGAAGCCAGAAATACCGCCGCGCCGTCCTAGGCCGGCGGCAGCCCCGCTCGCTGTCACAGGACCTTCCTTGAAAGCCTTCTAGGTTCGGGGTAGCTAGAGGGGCCATACCGAGGCGACCTTTTCCATCATTCGAGATCTGGGGACGAAACCGTATGAACGTTCAGTCGAAGATTGTGCCGACCACGAACAAGAAGGTCTTGGCGTTCGTGGACGAGGCGAAAAAGCTCTTCAAGCCGGACGCTGTATATTGGTGCGACGGTTCCAAGGAAGAGTACCAAGCCATGTTGAAGGCGCTGGTCGACGGCGGCACCGCCATGTGGCTGAACCCGGAGAAACGCCCCAACTCCATCCTTGTGCGCTCCGATCCAAAGGACGTCGCCCGTGTCGAGGACCAGACCTATATCTGCTCCAAGAACAAGGACGACGCCGGCCCGACCAACAACTGGGCCGATCCCTCCGAGATGAAGGAGACGCTGACCAAGCTCTATGACGGCGCGATGCAGGGCCGCACGATGTACGTGGTGCCGTACTCGATGGGCCCCGTAGGCTCGCCTATCGCCGGCATCGGCGTGATGGTCACGGATAGCGCCTACGCCGTCGCCAATATGCACATCATGACTCGCGTCGGCGACAAGGTGTGGAAGGCTCTCGGCGACTCCGAGGACTTCGTGCGCGGCATGCACACGGTTGGCGCGCCGCTGACCTCGCCGACCCAAGCCGACGTGCCATGGCCGTGCAGCGAGACCAAGTACATCTCGCACTTCCCCGAGACGCGCGAGATCTGGTCTTACGGCTCCGGCTATGGCGGCAATGCGCTGCTCGGCAAGAAGTGCCACGCGCTGCGTATCGCCAGCGTGAAAGCGCGCGACGAAGGCTGGATGGCCGAGCACATGCTCATCCTCAAGCTCACCAACCCGGAAGGAAAGGCGAAGTACATCGCCGCTGCCTTCCCGAGCGCTTGCGGCAAGACGAACCTCGCCATGCTCAATCCGACCGTCCCCGGCTGGAAGGCGGAGTGCATCGGTGACGACATCTGCTGGATGAAGTTCGGCGAGGACGGCCGCCTCTACGCGATCAATCCCGAGACCGGCTTCTTCGGCGTGGCGCCAGGCACCTCGGAGGCCTCGAACCTCAACGCCATGAAGGCGCTCGACGCGAACTGCATCTACTCCAACGTCGCCCTGACCGACGACGGCGATGTGTGGTGGGAAGACATGACCAAGGAGCCGCCGGCGCACGCGATCGACTGGCTGCGCCGCTCTTGGATGCCCGACTCCGGCCGGCCCGCCGCGCATCCCAACGCGCGCTTCACCGCACCGGCCGCGCAGTGCCCGGTCATCGCGCCGGAGTGGGAGGATCCGAAGGGCGTGCCGATCGACGCTATCCTGTTCGGCGGCCGCCGCGCGTCCGTGGTGCCGCTCGCTATCGAAGCGCAGGACTGGCGCCAGGGGACCTTCCTCGGTTCCATCATGGCTTCGGAGAAGACGGCCGCCGCCGCGGGCGGACTGGGTCAGCTACGCCGCGACCCGATGGCCATGCTGCCCTTCTGCGGCTACCACATGGGCGACTACTTCGCCCATTGGCTGAAGATGGGCGAGAAGGGCGGCGACAAGATGCCGAAGGTCTTCTACGTCAATTGGTTCCGGAAGAGCCCGGACGGCAAGTTCCTGTGGCCGGGCTTTGCCGACAATTCCCGCGTGCTGAAATGGATCTTCGAGCGCTGCGAGGGGACCGCGGCTGCGGTCGACACGCCCATCGGCAAGGTGCCGGCGGAGGGCGCGCTCGACACCCACGGACTGAACGTCGACGCCTCGGACCTGAAGGAGCTGCTGCGGGTCGACAGCGAAGACTGGAAATCCGAGATCCCGCTGATCAAGGAGCACTTCGCCACCTTCGGCGACAAGCTGCCGGCCGGACTCAAGGAAGAGCTGGCCGCGCTCGAGAAACGCCTCGGCTAACCGATCGGGACGGCCGCACCAAGGGTCAAGCGATCTTGACATGTGCGTCGCATGCAAGCATGCTTAGCACATGTCCAAGATGATCCAGATACGGAACGTCCCTGACGCCCTGCACAGGCGGCTCAAGGCCCGCTCCGCCA
>CAYUTT010000313.1:2880-3102 GCA_964447575.1 uncultured Methyloceanibacter sp. | reverse complement strand
GGCATGCAGGGCGGCACCGCGGCCACACAAGAAGTGTTCATCGAGCATGTGGGCCTGCCGATCCTCGGTGCGATCCGCCCCGCGGTGCAGGCGCTTCAGGACCTCGGCATGCACCGGAAAGTGCAGCTCATCGTCTCGGGCGGGATTCGCAGCGGCGCCGACGCGGCCAAGGCGCTGGCGCTCGGCGCGGACGCCGTGTCGATCGGTACGGCGGCCATGGTC
>CAYUTT010000313.1:0-2870 GCA_964447575.1 uncultured Methyloceanibacter sp. | reverse complement strand
CTCTCGAGGGGTTCCGGCTCGTCCTGGGCGGTCAACCGAGTCATCTGTGTGCTCCTTTACGAGTGCGCCGGAACGGCAGGGACGGCGCTAGAATCGGATCATGGACGACGACAACGATCCCGCCTGGGAAGAGGAATATCAGAAGCTCGGCACGACGGCCGGCTGCTACGACGATTGGCACGAGGGCCGCGACCCGGCGGGCATCACGACGCAAGACCAGGCGCTGGCCGCGCGGCTCGATCCGCTGCTCGGAGGGCGGCGGCTTGCCAACTATCTCGCCGTCATGACGCTCGAGGTGCAAACCATCGCCCGGGCCTGCGGCAAGAGCCACGTGCATAATCTAGAGCCGGAGGATCTCGTGGCGCTGACCGTCGAGGCCGCGGCCATGGCGAGGGTGCCGCTTGCCGGCACGGATTGGATTCCGGGATCGAAGTCGGATTGGTAGGGGCGAGGCTGAGCGGGCCTCGAAGTCGTAGCGAAGGGGAGTTCCATGGCGGTTGATCTTGCAATCGAGGCCCGCGAGCGCGGGATCAAGTATTTTCTGATTTCCTATGTCGATCTGTTCGGCACGTTGCGAGCCAAGCTCGCGCCGGCGAGCGCCATCGGCGATATGGCCAAGGATGGGGCGGGCTTCGCCGGTTTTGCGAGCTGGCTCGACATGACACCGGCCGATCCCGACGTGCTCGCCATTCCCGATCCTGACAGCCTGATCCAAATCCCCTGGAAGCCAGAGGTGGGCTGGCTCGCCGCCGATCCTTACATGAACGGCAAGCCTGTCGGCCAGGCGCCGCGCAACATTCTCAAGGCCATGCTCAAGAAGGCGGAGGATGCGGGCTTCACGCTCAAGACGGGCGTGGAGTGCGAGTACTTTCTGGTCAGCCCCGACGGCGAAGCGATCAGCGACCCCGCCGATATTCAATCGAAGCCTTGCTACGACCAGAGCGCCCTGATGCGGCGCTACGACGTGATCAGCGAGATCTGCGATTCCATGCTGGAGCTCGGCTGGGGTCCCTACCAGAACGACCATGAAGATGCGAACGGGCAGTTCGAGATGAACTGGCAGTTCGACGACGCGCTGACCACCGCAGACCGCATGGCCTTCTTCAAATATATGGTCAAGGCCATCGCCGAAAAACATGGCTTGCGGGCCACCTTCATGCCGAAGCCGTTCGCGCACCTCACGGGCAATGGCTGCCACGTGCATGTGTCGCTGTGGAAGGGCAATAAGAACCTCTTCGACGACGGCAAGGACGGTCTCGGCTTGTCCAAGGATGCCTACAGCTTCATCGGCGGCCTGATGAGCCATGCCGACGAGCTCTGCTCGATCACCAATCCGACCGTGAACTCCTACAAGCGCATCAACGCCCCGGTGACGCTGTCCGGCGCCACGTGGTCGCCGAACACGGTGACGTTCGCCGGCAACAACCGGACACATATGATCCGCGTGCCCGGCGGCGGCCGGTTCGAGTTTCGGCTCGCCGACGGCGCCGCCAATCCCTACCTGCTGCCGGCCGCCGTACTGGCCGCCGGCCTCGACGGCATCGCCAAGGCGATGGATCCGGGCAAGCCGCTCGACATCGATATGTACGCGGAGGGCCACAAGGCGCCGGCCGATGTGAAGAGGCTGCCGCTCAACCTGATCGATGCGCTGAGGCTCACCGACAAGTCGGCGCTGTTGCGGCGCGAGCTGGGCGATGAGTTCGTGAACTCCTACGTCAAGCTCAGGATGAAGGACTGGAACGAGTATTCGCGCCAGCTGACGCCATGGGAGCGGGCCACCACGCTCGACTGCTAGATGGCGGATGCAGGCTCCGGCCAGCTTGTCATACGTGACCCGGAGCCGGACGACGAGGCCGCGTGGCGCGGTCTTTGGGCCCAGTATGTGATCTTCTACGAGGCCGAGGTTCCGGACCGCGTGACTGCCGGAACTTGGGCGCGGCTGCTCGATTCCCAGTCAGGCATGATGGGCCGGTTTGCTTCGTGGGATGACGCGGTCGTGGGCTTCACGGTCTCGGTGATTCATCCTGGCTCCTGGAGCCTCGAGCCCGTCTGCTACCTGGAGGATCTTTTCGTCGATCCGGATTCAGGGGCCGCGGCGTGGGGCGGGCGCTGATCGACGATCTCATCGCGCTCGGCCGGGCACGCGGCTGGTCTCGGCTCTATTGGCACACGCGCCAGTCGAATGAGACGGCACGGCGGCTCTATGACCGCTACACGGAGGCGGACGACTTCGTCCGTTACCGCATTTTCCTCACCTAGAGCGCAAGAGGCGCCGGCTGGCAAACCGGCGCCTCCCTGGAGGGTCAGACTTTTTGAAGGTCAGACCGGATGGTCGTCGAGAGCCTTCCTGATCGACTCCTTGTTCCCATATTTGCGGATGTCCTCGGCAAACTCCGCCTTCTCCCCGCGGAGCTGGATGATGTGCCAGAGAATCCACAGCAGTACGCCGACGACGACCATGATCAGCTCATAGCCCTGCCAGGGATAGACGGCCCCGACGTCGGCAAGATCGACTGCCCAAGTGCTACCCATTTTCGTTCTCCTTTATCTCTTGCCGTGGCTCAGATGAGCGCCTTCTCGGCGTTCCTCACGTCTTGGCGTGCCATCTCTTCCTCATGGAGCGTCTTGAAGTCGAGACCCATGAGTTCAACCTCGCGCGGAATGCGGAGGAGCCCGCCGGCATCGAGCAGCTTGGACACGATCCAAGCCGGCACGAAGCCGAGGACGAAGAACATGATGAACGCGCCGATGGTGTTGCCGAGCGGATTCACCGTGGCATAGCCCTCGTATGGCGAGGACGGGTAGCCCCAGAGAACGAAGCCGCAGATGATGAGGCCGATAACACCGGCATAACCGTGAACCGCCACGGC
>CAYUTT010000312.1:0-3115 GCA_964447575.1 uncultured Methyloceanibacter sp. | reverse complement strand
CCTTTGCGGACATAGGTGATGATCTCCATCTCCGCGTGCGGGTGGGGCGGGAAGCCCGTGTTGGGCGCGATCTCGTCGTCGTTCCAGACACGCAGCGTCCCATGTCCCATGCGCTCGGGGTTGAAATAGCGGGCGAAGGAGAAATGGTGCCTGGCCTTGAGCCAACCGTGGTTGGCCCCGCCAAGCGTGTCGAAGGGTCTGAGCTCAATCATTACACACCTCCTTCGGTGAGAACGAAATACTAGGCGGTGAAGCCGCCATCCACGTTCAAGGTCGCCCCGGTGATGTAGGCGGCCTCCGGCCGTGCCAGAAAGGCGACGGCTGCGGCGACTTCCTCCGGTTTGCCGTAACGGCCGAGCGCCGTCGACTGGGATTGAGCGGCCGAGAAATCGCCGTTCGACGCCGGGTTCAGGTCGGTGTCGATCGGGCCCGGCTGCACGTTATTCACGGTGATGCCGCGCGGTCCGAGATCGCGCGCCCAACCGCGGGTAAACGCCGCAACGGCTCCCTTGGTCGCCGAATAGTCGGCAATGCCGGGGAAGGGCGAAACGTCGCCGACCACCGAGCCGATCGAGATGATGCGCCCGCCGTCGTTCATGACCGGCACCGCGGCACGTACCGCGGCGGCGACTCCGCCCACATTGACGGCGAATTGCCGCTGGAGGTCGGCGAGGTTGTTGGCGCGATCATGGACCTGTCCGGTGACGAACACGCCGGCGTTGTTGACCAGGATGTCGAGGCGGCCGAAGCGCTCGACCACGGCCTTGACCAACCCTTCCACTTCGCCGGGATCGGCCTGATCGGCCTTGAAGGCGTGGGCGCGGACGCCCTTGGCCAAAAGATCGTCGACCACAGCCTTGGCTTTGTCCTCGGACGCCGAATAGCTAATAGCCACATCGGCGCCGTCGTCCGCCAGAGCGCGGGCAATGGCCGCGCCGATACCCCGCGAGCCGCCGGTCACGAGAGCCACTTTTCCGTTGAGCTTGTTAGACATGGGTCCACTCTCCCGTTCAGAGTTGTTTAGCGAACGCTACATATGTGGCGCTGGACCCTTCGCGTCAAGGGTATTATATAGCGAGCACTACAAAGATGGGAGGTGATAGGGATCGAGCAGCAATTCGGAGACCGTGCCGTGGCCCTGGGACGCCCCAGAACCTTCGATAAGAATCAAGCGCTTGATCAGGCGCTCGAGGTCTTCTGGCGCAAGGGTTACGAGGGCGCGAGCATTTGTGACCTGACCGAGGCCATGGGCATCAACCCGCCCAGCCTCTATGCCGCGTTCGGCAATAAGGAACAGCTGTTCCGGCAGGCGCTCGACCGCTACGTGGATACGAGATCCGGCTTCATCGACGAAGCCCTGGCGGCGCCGACCGCGCGCGACGCCATCGTCGCGCTGCTCCATGGGACGGCGCGGTCGCTCACGGACAAGGCGAATCCGGCCGGGTGCCTGCTCGTGCAGGGGATCGCCGGGGCCGGGGACCATGCCCAATGCATCCGGGACGAGCTCAGCGCCCGCCGCGAAGCCGCCGTCAAGGAGATCCGCGATCGTTTGAAGCGCGCCAAGGCAGCAGGCGAGTTGCCGGCGGACGCCGATCCGGCAGCGCTCGCGCGCTACTTCTCCACCGTCACCCAAGGCATGGCGATCCAGGCCGCGAGCGGCGCGAGCCGCAAGGAGCTCGAACGGGTGGCGGACTTGGCGCTCCGCGCCTGGCCCGATTGAGTTAAGGTGCCGTCTTCGACTCGCCACGAGGGATCGGTCATGAGACGCGCTTCACTCGCTGTTTTCGCCTTGATGCTCCTTGCGAGCCCTGCGCTTGCCGAGCCGATGGAGGCCGGCGATCCGCTCGCCCCGTGCCTCAAAGGCGAGGCGCCACCCGCCGACATCGAGCAGTCCGATGCGCCGTGGGGCGTGCAGATCGCGTCCTCCTTCAGCAAGCAAGAGGCGCTCGACGAATTCGCCCAAGCGCAGAAGCAGTATTCGGACATCCTCGGCGATTACAGCGCGGCGATCGTCGCAGTGTGCGACCTCAGCATGGGCACCGACCTCCGCTATTCCGCGCAGGTGGCGTTCGACGATCGCGACGCCGCCGACACGCTCTGCGGCAAGCTGCAAGCGGCGGGGGGCGCCTGCATCGTCCTCAAGAACTAGCGCCATGGGCGTACGCGTCGCTTCTCCAATGCTCGCGATCGGGCTTGGCGCCTGGCTTGTCCTCGGCGCAAGCACGGTACTGGCCGCGGATGCCGCCGAGATCATGGGTGTCAAGGCCGGCATCAAGGCCGCGGGGCTTGCGGCGGCGGGACCGAAGCCTTTCGTCGAGACGGTTTGCCCCTTGATGCAACAGCAGGCCGAGGCGCGTGGCCTGCCGCCGATGCCGTTCGTGCGGCTCATCTGGCGCGAGAGCCGGTTCAATCCCAATGCGGTGAGTCATAAGGGCGCGCAAGGCATCGCCCAGTTCATGCCGGGAACCGCGGCGGACCGGGGACTCGACAATCCGTTCGAGCCGCGATCGGCCATCGTCCATTCGGCGAGTCTGCTCGCCGATCTCAACAAGGAGTTCGGGAATTTCGGGCTTGCGGCCGCGGCCTATAACGCCGGCGAGGAGCGGGTGCGCGGCTGGCTTGCGGGCAAGCGCATCCTTCCCGACGAGACGGAACGCTACGTGATGTTCGTCACAGGCCGCGCCGCCGCGGAGTGGAAGCTGCCGGACACCGAGCTTCCAGAGTCGCTCAGGACCGAAGGCGACGTAGTTCAGGAGTCGTGCAAGCAGCTTGCGCCGCTCGTGGTGCGGGCGGTGTACGAGACCGAGCCGCTGACGGCGAGCGGGGCGTGGCGGCCGTGGGGGGCGCATGTGTCGAGCGCCTTCTCCAAGGGCAAGGCGCTGGAGCAGTTCGCACGGCTCCGGCGCGCGCATGCCTCCGTGCTCGCCGACCGCGACCCCTTCGTGGTGCCGAAGCGCACAAGCCGGGGGCGCCGCGCGCTGTATATGGTGCAGATCGGCGCCGACAGCCGCGCCGATGCGGGCGAGATTTGCTCGGCGCTGCGGCGTGGCGGTGGCGCCTGCATCGTACAGAAGAACTAGCGGCCGCCTCCGAGCGAAGGCGGCCGCCAAGCGGT
>CAYUTT010000311.1:0-3125 GCA_964447575.1 uncultured Methyloceanibacter sp. | reverse complement strand
CAGATGAAGAGCATCGCGGCGCTCGCCCGCGATCTCGGTGACGGCGATATCCGCCTGACCGTCTGGCAGAACCTGCTCGTCTCTGGCATCGCCGACGCGCACGTGCCCGAAGCGCTCCAGCGGATCGAGGCCATGGGGCTCTCCGCCAAGGCCACGGCGATCCGCGCCGGACTTGTCGCTTGCACGGGCAACACGGGTTGCAAGTTCGCCGCGGCCAATACCAAAGACACGGCGGAAACCATCGCGCTGCATGTGGAGAACCGGCGCGAGCTGGACCAGCCGGTGAACATTCACCTGACCGGC
The DNA here is from genome assembly GCA_964447575.1 of uncultured Methyloceanibacter sp. GTDB lineage: Bacteria > Pseudomonadota > Alphaproteobacteria > Rhizobiales > Methyloligellaceae > Methyloceanibacter. Next base: position 2,822 of record CAYUTT010000311.1, on the reverse strand, counting down.
TGTCATCACTCTTGCGCCCAGCACTACATCGGCGATATCGGGCTGATCGCTTGCCAGGTGCCCGTGAACGAAGAGGGCGACACGGTCGAAGGCTTCCACATGGTGGTCGGCGGCGGCACGGGCGCGAATGCGAAGATCGGCCGCGAGCTGACCCGCGACATCAGACGCGAAGACTGCCCGCAAACCATCGAGCGGCTGCTCCGGGCCTATCTCGCCAATCGCGAGAGCGCCGAGGAGCCATTCTTCGCCTTCGCCAATCGTTACGACACCGAGGCGCTTCAGGCGCTGATGACGGAGCAGGCCGCATGACCATGCAGAGCCCGCCTCCCGCGACCCCGCTCATCCCGGAGTCCGCCCCCTTCAGTGCGGAGCAGCGCGCTTGGCTCAACGGCTTCTTCGCCGGCCTCTTGTCGCTCGATCCGGGCGCGGTACCCGCGCCGGCCGGTGCCGTATCGCTGCCCGGTGGTCTGGCCGAAGCGGAGGATACGCCCTGGCACGACCCGGCCATTTCGCTCGAGGAGCGCATGACGCTCGCCGAAGGGCGCCCGCTCAAGAGCCGCATGATGGCGGCCATGGCTCAGCAGGATTGCGGTCAGTGCGGCTACAATTGCGCCGACTACTCAGCGGCCATCGTCGAGCAGGCCGAGCCCCGTCTCAACCTCTGCGTCCCCGGCGGCAAGGCCACGGCGCGCATGCTGAAGTCACTCGTCAAGGAGATGGGTGGCGGGGTGATCGACCCCGAAGAGCAGGCGGCGAAGGAGGCGGCGCGGGCCCCCAAGTCCAGCGATCCGCGTCCCGGCTATTCGCGTGAGAACCCGGTCGCCGCCACCTTCTTGTCGTGTACGCGGCTGAACGGGGAGGGTTCGGAGAAAACCACCAACCACATCGTCATCGATCTTTCGGCAAGCGGTCTCGATTACGAAGTGGGCGACAGCCTCGGGGTCTATGCCGCTAACGATCCAGCGCTCGCCGATGCGATCATCGCCCAGATCGGCGTGCCGCCCGACTTTCCCGTTATGGACAAGACGCTGCGCGTGGTGCTGGTCGAGGATACGTCGCTCGCGCCCGCGCCGGACGCGCTGTTCGAGTTCATTTCCTACTTGACCGGCGGCGAGCGGCGGAAGAAGGCGAAAGACCTCGCCAAAGGCGGCGATCCGGACGGCGACGCCGAAACCCTCGACGTCCTCGCCGCGCTGCAGAAGTTCCCCGGCATCCATCCCGATCCGGAGGCCTTCGTCGAGGCGCTGGAGCCGCTGCAGCCGCGTCTCTACTCGATCTCCTCTTCGCCCAAGGCCGACCCCGGCAAGGTCTGTCTCACCGTCGACGCGGTACGATACGAGATCGACGGCCGCCTACGCGAAGGCGTCGCTTCCACCTTCCTCGATGCCCGCATCGCGCCGGGCGACCCGCTAAAGGTTTACGTACAGAAGGCGCACGACTTCGCGCTTCCTCAAGACGGCGCCACACCGATCATCATGGTTGGCCCTGGCACCGGCATCGCGCCGTTCCGCGCCTTCCTGCAGGAGCGGCTCGCGGCCAAGGCCACCGGCGGTGCCTGGCTGTTTTTCGGCCATCAGCGCAGCGCCTGCGACTTTTTCTATCGCGACGAGCTAGAGGGCTTCGAAAGTGCCGGCGTCCTGACGCGGCTATCGCTCGCCTGGTCCCGCGACGGCGATAACAAGGTCTACGTGCAGGACAAGATGCGCGAGGCGGCGGAGGAGCTTTACGCCTGGCTCGAGCGCGGCGCGCATTTCTATGTCTGCGGCGATGCCCAGCGCATGGCGAGAGACGTCGATACCGCCCTGACGGACATCGTCGCGTCTTGTGCAAACGTCTCGCCCGAGCAAGCGCGCGCCTATGTCGATGGTCTGCGCAAGTCGGGCCGCTATCAGACCGATGTCTACTAGGACGCAAGCGATGGACCTGACCCTCACCGTCCCGCCGATCCGCACCACCTGCCCCTATTGCGGCGTGGGCTGCGGCGTGCTGGCGAGCCCGGACGGTGAAGGCGGGACCAAGATCGCCGGCGATCCGGACCATCCCGCGAATTTCGGACGGCTGTGCTCCAAGGGCTCGGCGCTCGGCGAGACGCTGAGCTTCGACGGGCGTCTGCTCCATCCCATGATGCGGGACGGACGAGGGCGCATGGCCCAGGCGTCATGGAGCGTGGCGCTGGATCACGTGGCCCGAGGATTCCGCAAGACTCTCGATCGCTATGGCCCAGAAGCCATCGCCTTCTACGTCTCGGGGCAGCTTCTCACCGAGGACTATTACGTCGCCAACAAGCTGATGAAGGGCTTTCTCGGCTCGGCGAATATCGACACCAATTCGCGGCTGTGCATGGCGTCCTCCGTCGCCGGACATAGGCGCGCTTTCGGCGCCGATGCCGTGCCCGGCTGCTACGCCGATCTCGACGAGGCGGACCTCCTCGTTCTCGTGGGCTCGAACGCGGCCTGGTGCCACCCGATCCTTCATCAACGCATGGTCAGGAACCGGCGCGAGCGCGGCGCACGCGTCGTCGTCATCGATCCACGCCGCACGGCGACGGCCGAGGATGCGGATCTCGTGCTGCAGATCGCGCCCGGCACCGACGGCGTGCTCTTCTCCGGCCTCCTCGTTCACCTCGCCAGGCGGCACGCCCTTGCTGAAGGCTTCATCGAAGATTGCACCACAGGGTTTGCCGCGGCACTGGCCCGCGCGAAAGAGATTGCGCCCGATCCCGACACGGTTGCCGAGTCATGCGGGGTCGCGCGCGAGGACGTGGCCGCCTTCTTCGATTGGTTTCTCGTCACGGAGAAGGCGGTCACCCTCTATTCGCAAGG
>CAYUTT010000310.1:0-3140 GCA_964447575.1 uncultured Methyloceanibacter sp. | reverse complement strand
CACCTTCTCGTTGAAGATGGGGGCCGGTGCCCGGGTCGCGTCGTCATAGACGATGAGCCGCACCGAGTTCGAGCCGATGTCGACGACGGCAACAGGAGCCCGGTCGTTGCTGACAGTCATGAGCGCAGCTTAGCCGGTTTCGACCAAGCGTGTGAACCGCGGCGGCATGCTCTCCGTGAGCGACGTACCGCGGCCGGACAGGCTTGGATTGGTCATGAAATAGTCCTGCGCACTGAAGGGTTCCTGCCCGTCTTCGAGATGAATGCGTACGGAGCTCCCGTCCGGCATCACGCGCCAGCTTTGCAGGTTGTCCTTGAGATTCGCCACCATGATCTGGTCGAGGATCTGCTCGTGCACCGTGGGGTTCTTGATGGGTGCCATGGCCTCCACACGGCGGTCCAGGTTGCGCGGCATCATATCGGCGGAGCTGATATAGACCACGGCCTTGCGATGTGGAAGCCCGTGGCCAGCGCCGAAGCAATAGATGCGCGCATGCTCGAGGAAGCGCCCCACGATGCTCTTCACGTGGATGTTCTCCGATAGCCCCGGAACGCCAGGCCGCAGGCAGCAAATGCCGCGCACCACGAGATCGATCTCCACACCGGCCTGGCTCGCCTCGTAGAGCGCGTCGATGATCTCGCGGTCCACGAGCGAATTCATCTTCATCCAGATGGCCGCGGGCCGCCCCGCCTTAGCGTGGTACATCTCCTCGCGAATGTGATCGAGGATCCGTGCCCGGATGCCCCCCGGCGACACGGCCATGGATTCAAGTTCCGCGGGCTCCGCATAACCGGTCACGTAGTTGAAGATGCGCGACAAATCGTTGCCGATGCCGCGGTCGGCCGTGAAGAACGACAGGTCCGTGTAGATCTTGGCGGTGACCGGATGGTAGTTGCCGGTGCCGACATGGCAGTAGGTAGCAAGCTCGCCGCGTTCGCGCCGCACGATCAGGCTGAGCTTGGCGTGCGTCTTCAGCTCGATAAAGCCGTAGACCACTTGGACGCCCGCGCTTTCGAGATCGCGCGCCCATTTGATGTTGGCCTCCTCGTCGAACCGCGCCTTGAGTTCGACCACTGCGGTCACCGATTTGCCGGCCTCGGCCGCGTCCTTCAGGGCCTCGATGATCGGCGACGTCTTGCTCGTGCGGTAGAGCGTCCACTTGATCGCCACGACGTCGGGATCGGCGGTCGCCTGCTTCAGGAACTGAAGCACCACGTCGAACGATTCGTATGGGTGGTGAACGACGATGTCCTTCTTGGCGATAGCCGCGAAGCAATCGCCTTGATGCTCGCGGATGCGCTCGGGGAAGCGGCTGACGAAAGGCTGGAATTTGAGGTCCGGCCGCTCCGCGACGATGAGCTGATTGGTGTCGGCGAGGCCGATCAGGCCCTTCTGCACGAAGCTCTCGCGCTCGGAGACCTTGAGCTCCTGCATCACGAAGCGCTGGAGCCGAGACGGCATGGTGGCCTCCATCTCGAGCCGGATGACCGAGCCGCGCTTCCTGCGCTTCAAGGCCGACTCGAACAGGCGCACCAGGTCCTCGGCCTCTTCCTGGACCTCGATATCGCTGTCGCGCACCACCCGGAACGCGCCCTGGCTCCTCACCCGATAGCCGGGGAAAAGTCGCGACACGAAGATGCCGACCACCGCCTCGAGCCGGATGAAGCGGATCGAGTCCTTCCCTCCGCCCTCACTCGGCAGACGGATGAACCGGTCGAGCTGCGGCGGGATCGGCAGAAGCGCATGCATGGTGCGGAAGGATCCTTCGCGCACCAGTTCGAGACCCAGCGTGAAGCCGAAATTCGGGATGAACGGAAACGGGTGCGCCGGATCGACGGCAATCGGCGTGAGCACCGGAAAGATGTGGTTCAGGAAATGATCTTCGAGCCACGCCCGCTCGGACTCGGCGAGCTGATCGGCGTGGAGCACATGGATGCCGGCCTTGCCGAGCAGCGCCTCGAGCGCAACCCAATTCTCCTGCTGCTGCGCCGTGAGCTCGGCAACCGACTGGTTGATGCGATCGAGCTGCTCGGCGGGGGTCAGCCCATCCTGGCTGGGTGTCTCGATGCCGGCCACGACCTGCGCGCGCAAGCCCGCCACGCGCACCATGTAGAACTCGTCAAGATTGGTGGCGGAGATCGACAGGAAACGCAGACGTTCGAGTAGCGGGTGCCGCGTGTTCTCCGCCTCCTCCATGACCCTCTGGTTGAAGTTCAGCCAGGAGAGCTCACGGTTATAGTAGCGGCCGGGCCCGAAAGCCGCGATTCCGGCAGACGCGCCGTCCGGCTCGATCGTTTCTGGCAAATTCATCATAACCTCGTGAAATCCGGGGCTTTCTCTCTGTCAACACTGGCCGCGTGCATGGTACGCCGCCAAATGTATCACTAGCGTTACGGTAAGCGCCAATCCCGTGCGCCACTATTCCGCGGACGCCGTGCCTTGGAGCGCCTCGGCCACGAGCTGGCGGGTGATCTTGCGGCCCGAGGCGAGCGCCGCCCGGTCCACGGCCTCGACCGCGCGTGCCGCCGCCTCAAGCGACCGATCGATCCTAAGCGCGAGGAACGCGAGCACCTTGGGATCGATGTCGAGCTGGCGGTCGGCGAAATGCTTCAGCATCACCGTGCGCAACAATGCCTCGTCGGGCGCGCCGATCTCGGTCGCCGGGACGGCGCTCAGGCGCGAGGCGAGATCGGGCAGCGCCGTCTCCCACCGGTTCGGACGGCTGCGCGCGGTAAGCAAGACGTACAGGGTCTTCTCACGCGCCAGGTTGAGCAAATGGAACAGCGTCTTCTCGTCATAGCCGGCGCGGTCCGCATCCTCCACCGCGATCGGCGCACCTGAAGGCAAGCGGTCGATCAAGGCGATACCGAGATGGGCCGGATCGAGCGCCTCCGCACCGGAACGCTCCTGCCACACCCGCACGAGATGGGTTTTGCCGCTCGCCGCAGGCCCCGTCAGAAGCTGCACCGGCTCCTGCCATTCGGGCCAAGCGTCAACCAGCTTGACCGCCGCGAGATTGCAGTCGCTGACGAGGAAATCCTCCGCGCCGAGGGCCGCGCGATGCGGCAGATCGAGGGTAAGCTGCGCCAGCGTCACGAGGCCCTGGCCCGCGAGCTCTGCGCGCCCGGCTTGGGTGCCTT
>CAYUTT010000309.1:0-3140 GCA_964447575.1 uncultured Methyloceanibacter sp. | reverse complement strand
CGACAGCGGCCGCGATTGGCTCGAGGCCCAGGCGCCGATCCGGCTGTCCCGGTGGCGCGTGGCGAAATAGGCGTCGGCCTCGGCCTCGGCCGCGCGCTCGACGGGTCCGCGAATGCGGATCTGGCGCCCCAGGCTTTTCCAGTAGAGCACGAGCGCGGCCCTGGGATTGGCGGCGAGCTCGCACCCCTTGGCGCTCTCGCAATTCGTGTAGAAGACGAAGCCCCGCTCGTCGGCGCCCTTCAGGAGAATCATCCGCACATTGGGCATGCCGTCGGCGTCCACGGTGGCGACCGCCATGGCATCGGGATCGGCCGGCTCCGATTTCTCCGCGTCGGCCATCCACTGCCGGAACAGGGCGAGCGGCTCCTCCGCCGTGGTGAAATCCTGAGCTTCCTTAGCTTTTTCGTCCATGGCGTCGCGCTCATCCGGCTCCTTACCGCCTCGAGAAAAAATCCCGGGCCGGCACGGCATTTCCGTTTCCTCACTCTATACAATCGGCAGAATACTGCGATTTTTTCGGCCTCTGTCCAGCATCTGGCCAATATCGGAGCGCATTAGCAGAGCGCATCAGCCGTGAGATCGCTCTCTAGGTAACAGACTGCTCAAAAGGGTAAAGCGGCCTCAGCCAGACTCGGCTTTAAATCGCCCCGGTGCCTCTCCCGATCCGCACTTGTTGCCATGAGCGCCTCGCCTTGGCGGCAAAGCCGGACAATGCTGACTGACTTCAACTCGAATTTCACCAGCTTCTTTTCCGCGGGGGTTCGTAGCTTCGAAGAGGATGGGCATTTCCCCCAATTGCCGCTAACCTTGGCAAGCTGACCCACTCCTCGTGGGTTCGGAGGGGCAATGTGAGGGCTCCAGAACAAAGACTGGTCGTGGTGGAGAATCCGGATGCCGCCGGACAGTTTGTGGTCGTTTGCGATCACGCCTCCAACCGTATCCCTGACGAATATATGAGGTTCGGATTCGACCCCGAAGCGGTGAAGACGCACATTGCGTGGGACCGCGGTGCGCTTGGCGTGGCGCGGCATCTCATGAGGTCCTTGGATGCCCCGCTGATCTGGCCCGATGTTTCCCGTCTGGTGATCGACTGCAATCGGCCGCCGGACTCGGCCACGCTGATCGTCACCGAAAGCGAGGGCCGGCCCATACCAGCCAACCACGGCCTGAGCGACGACGAGCGCCGCCGACGTCTCACCCACATTCATGCGGCTTACCATGACGCCATCGATGCTTGTCTCAATGAGCGCGCCGATCAAGAGATCACCATCGTGGCAATCCACTCATTCACACCAATCTATCTTGGCAAATCTCGTCCCTGGCAGATTGGCATCGTGTTCGACGACGACCGACGCGTTGCCGATCGTCTTCTCGACGGCCTCAAGGACGACCTGAACCTCACCGTCGGCGCAAACGAGCCCTACTCGCCCGCCGACGAGGTCTACTACACCGTCGCCCGCCACGCGCACCCGCGCGAGCTGCCGGCCACGATGATCGAAATTCGCAATGACGAAATTGGCGATGAAGCAGGCGAGCGACGCTGGGCAGACCGGCTCGCGACTCTCCTCGCAGCGCCAGCTCCCACCCGGTTCGAATCTTGCATGTGACAATGATCGCCATCAAGGACGACACCGATACGCGTCGCCGCATCGAGACCCATGCCTAATTGGATCAAGCTCTATGTCCGATACGTCAACGCGGTGAACCGCGTCGTCGGGCGTTGGGTTATGTGGCTCGTCGTCGTCATGATAGGCGTCCTGCTCTACGCCTCGATCGCGCGCGGCGCCTTCGGCACCTCCCACATCTGGATCATCGAGACGTCGCAAATGCTCTTGGCTGCCTATTATTTACTCGGCGGCGGCTACTCCCTTCAGCTCGACTCTCATGTCCGCATGGACCTGCTTTATAGCCGCTGGTCGCCGCGAACACAGGCGCGCGTCGATACGGTGACGTCTCTTCTGGTCATCTTCTATCTCATCGTGCTGCTGATCGGCGGCATCTCGAGCACGCAATACGCCATCGAGTACAACCAGAAGAACTATTCTTCATGGTCGCCGGTGCTTTGGCCGATCAAGATCGTGATGTGCACTGGCATCCTCTTGATGCTGCTTCAGATGATCGCCGTGTTCTTCAGGGACCTGGCCAAGGCGCGGGGAACGCCCCTCGATGAGGATCTTCCCCCAGGGGAAGCGCTCGTAGGGGAGGGATTGGAATGAGTCACGAGGCCATCGCCCTCCTCATGTTCGCGTCAATGATGCTGCTGCTCCTGACGGGGCAGCGGTTCTTCGGCGTGATCGGTTTCGTGGCGGCGGCCTTCGCCCTCATGCTGTGGGGGACCGGCGGCGAGGAAATGCCGTTCAATGCTTCGTTCGTGCTGTTCAACTGGTACCCGATGCTGACGCTGCCCCTGTTCATCTACATGGGCTACATGCTGTCGGAGTCGGGCATCGCCGACGATCTCTACAAGATGTTCCATGTGTGGTTCGGTCCGGTCCCCGGCGGGCTCGCCATCGGCACAATCCTGCTGATGGTGGTGATCGCGGCGATGAACGGACTGAGCGTGGCGGGCATGGCGATCGGCGCGAGCATCGCGCTGCCCGAGTTGCTGCGGCGCGGCTACGACAAGGTGATGGTCACCGGGGTGATCCAGGCGGGCAGTTCGCTCGGCATCCTCATCCCCCCGAGCGTCGTGCTGGTACTTTACGGCCTGATCGCCCGGCAGCCCATGGGCCAGCTTTGGCTGGCGGGGGTATTTCCCGGGCTGCTGCTCGCCTCGCTGTTTATCGCCTACGTCGCCATCCGCTGTTATCTGCAGCCGCATCTCGGGCCGGTGCTGCCACCCGAGGAGCGCAGGGTGAGCTGGGGCGAAAAGATCAAGCTGCTCGGCGCGGGCGTCATCCCCTTCCTCATCTTCTTCTCGATGACGGGCCTCTTCCTCATGGGGAAGACGAGCCTGGTGGAAAGTTCTGCCGTCGGCGCCGCTGGTGCGACGCTGGCCGCCATCGTCAGACGCAAGCTGACGTTGAAGGTCCTGGAGAACACCGTCCGCAAGACGCTCGGAATCAGCTGCATGTTTCTGTGGATCATCCTCGCGGCGCTCTGCTTCGGCGCCGTGTTCGACGGCCTCGGCGCGGTGCACG
>CAYUTT010000308.1:0-3143 GCA_964447575.1 uncultured Methyloceanibacter sp. | reverse complement strand
GGCGTGTTTTCGGGCGTGAGCCCGATAGCGCGCATGAAGCGCAGCGTCTCGGCAATGTGGTCGGAAAGCTCCTGGTAGCGGTGGCCGGCAGGGCTATCCTTGACGAAGCCGAGATTCCACTGATGCACGTGTTCCAGATTGGCGTAGCCGCCTTGGGCAAACGCGCGCAGCAGATTGAGCGTTGCCGCCGCCTGGCGGTAGGCCATGTGCATGCGCTGCGGGTCCGGCGTACGGGACGCTTCCGTGAACTCGATGCCGTTGATGATGTCGCCGCGATAGCTCGGCAGCTCCACGCCATCTTGGGTCTCGGTCGCAGCGGAGCGCGGCTTGGCGAACTGGCCGGCAATGCGCCCGACCTTCACCACGGGGAAGCCGCTCGCATAGGTCAGCACCACCGCCATTTGCAGGAACACGCGGAAAAAGTCGCGGATCGTATCGGCACCGTGCTCGGCGAAGCTCTCCGCGCAATCGCCGCCCTGAAGCAGAAAGGCCTCCCCTTGCGCGACGCGGGCGAGCTTGGCCTTGAGCTCCCGCGCCTCGCCTGCGAACACGAGCGGCGGGAAGGTAGCAAGCTGCTGCTCGACGTCGCCAACAAGCGCCGGGTCCGGATAGACCGGAACCTGCTCGATCGGCTTCGTGCGCCAATTGTCGGGGCTCCAACGCGGTGCCATTCGTTCGAACTCCACTAAAGTCACCGCTATATAAGCGATTGAAATGACTGTGGCTAGGCACGCTTGCCTTAATCGCCGACTCCCGCCATCCATGCATATAATTCTTAAGGTCATGAGAAGGAACGCGAATCTTGGCCGAGCTTGAGCATAGCCACACGCCGGGCGCGATCGCCAAACGGCTGAGCCGCGGACCGCGCGTGAGCTATTTGCGCGACTGGGTCTATGGCGGCATCGACGGGACGGTCACCACCTTCGCCATCATGGCCGGCGTCGTCGGCGCCAGCCTCTCGCCCACGGTGGTGATCATTCTCGGGCTCGCCAACCTCTTGGCCGACGGCTTTTCCATGGCGGCCGGCAACTACACCGGCACTAGGGCCGAGCATGACGAGTACGATCAGCTCCGCAGCATGGAGGAGCGCCATATCGCCCTCGCTCCGGAGGGCGAACGCGAAGAGATACGTCAGATCTTCAAGGCCAAAGGCTTCGAGGGTGAGGCGCTGGAGACCGTGGTCAACGTCATTACCGAGCGCCGCGAGCGTTGGGTGGACACCATGATGGCCGAGGAGCACGGCATGCCGGCCGCGGTCCGCGACCCGATGCGCGCCGCACTCTACACCTTCACCGCCTTCGTGCTGTGCGGCAGCGTGCCCCTGATGCCGTACTTGGCCGGCCTTGCCGCGCCGGAAATTCCCTCGGCGGTGATGACCGGCATCACCTTCTTCGGCATCGGCTCGATCCGCAGCCGGTGGTCGTCAAAGTCCTGGTGGCGCACAGGCCTGGAAACCCTCGCCATCGGCATGCTCGCCGCCAGCGTTGCCTATTTCATCGGCTACCTGCTGAAGGGGTTGGTCTGAGCTGCTTTCGCTCTCCCGCGAAAGCAGCGATTGTGCGAGAGTGCGCGCCATGGCGATCCAGGAACCGACCTTCAGCATCGGCATCGAGGAGGAATATCTTCTCGTCGACAAGGAGACACGCGATCTCGCGCCGGAGCCACCGCCCGCCCTCTTGTCCAAGGCGGAAGAGGCGTTGCGCGGGCAGGTAAGCCCCGAGTTCCTGCGCTCGCAGATCGAGGTCGGCACCCGCGTGTGCCGTTCGGTGCAAGAGGCGCGCGACCAGCTCGTCACGCTTCGCACCACCATAGGCGAGATCGCTGGAGAGTTCGGGCTCGCGCCCATCGCCTCGTCCACGCATCCTTTTGCGCAGTGGCAGAGCCAGCACCACACGGACAAGGAGCGCTACAACGTGCTGGCCAAGGACCTGCAGCATGTGGCGCGCCGGCTCGTGATTTGCGGCATGCATGTGCATGTCGGCATCGAGGACGACGACCTGCGCATCGATCTTCTCGGCCAGGCGCCCTACTTCCTGCCCCATCTCCTGGCGCTGTCGACCTCCTCGCCCTTCTGGCAAGGCACGCAGACCGGCCTCAAGTCGTACCGCCTGTCGGTGTTCGACGAGCTGCCGCGCACGGGCATCCCGCACAGCTTCTCCAGCTACAGCGAATACGAGCGCACCATCGATCTGATGGTGAGCGCCGGGCTGATCGAGGACGCCACCAAGATCTGGTGGGACATGCGCCCCTCCGCGCGCTTTCCCACGCTTGAGATGCGCATCACCGATGTGTGCCCGCTGATCGACGACGCGGTCGCCATTGCCGCACTCTATCTCTGCATCCTGCGGCTGCTCTATCGCCTGCGCCGCCAGAACCAGCGCTGGCGCCACTACCCGCCATTTCTGATCCGGGAAAACCGCTGGCGCGCGCAGCGTTACGGCATCGAGCAGGGGATGGTGGATTTCGGCAAGGGAGCCATCGTCCCCTTCGCCAATTTGCTGGAAGAGCTGTTCGAGCTCGTGGCCGAGGACGCCGCCTATTTCGGCTGCGCTGCCGAGATGGCCCATGCCCGCACCATCCTCCAGCGCGGCACGAGCGCCGACCGTCAGCTCGCGCGCTACGGCGCGGTCAAGGCACTCGGCGGCTCGGAGCACGCGGCGCTTGTCGCCGTGGTCGACGAGATCGTCGACGAGACGCTGACGCTACCGGAGGCGAAAAGAAAGGCCGCGCGCGCCGAAGCCCGCACATAGGAGCCGCGGGAACGCTATTCCTCGTACGCCATGTAGCGGACGATCTTCCAGCTCCCATCCGCTTGTTGCCGAAAAACATCCATCCCCGGTTCGACGGACTTGATCTCGCGGCCATCCTTTTCCGTGATGGTCAAGGTCCACACGAGGCGGACAACCGCCACGTCGCCGAACATCAGGATCTCCTTGATGTCCAACGCTTAGCTGTAGGCCCGAGTGGTGTCGGACAGGGACTTCGTGAGGAGGTCGCAAACCTCGCGGTAACCGCGCGTGGGATAGCCCCGGAAGTCGGCGCGGACGTCGGCCGCGAACAAATCGCAGACCCGCTCGCTCTTGCCGGCATTGAAGTCGGCCATCCATCGCGTGAGGGTGCTTTCGATCTCCGCCGCCGCATCG
>CAYUTT010000307.1:0-3154 GCA_964447575.1 uncultured Methyloceanibacter sp. | reverse complement strand
GGCTCGACCAGCCCGGGCTCGCCGACGAAGCCGAGATCCAAGACCTGCTCGATATTGGAGCCGGGGTCGCGCCAGCGCCGCTCGAGCCTCTTGGCCCGCATCAGATTGGCGTCCTTGCCGGAGATGCCGACGGCCTTGCCGCCCTGGTCGTTGATGGCCGACACGATCTCTTTATTGACGGAACCCGCGAGCACCATCTCGACCACATCGACCGTCTCCCGGTCGGTGACGCGCAAGCCGTCCTTGAACTCCGATCTGATATTGAGCCGCTCCAGCAACGAGCCGATTTGCGGGCCGCCGCCATGAACCACGACCGGATTCACCCCGGCCTGCTTCAGGAGCACGATGTCCCGGGCGAAATAGCGGGCCAGATCGGGATCACCCATGGCGTGGCCCCCATATTTCACCACGACCGTCTTCTTGTCGTAGCGCTGCATATAGGGCAGGGCCTCGGACAGCACCTTGGCCTTGGCGTGCACGGAGGCGAGCACGTCGGCGAGCGCAACCGTATCGCCGGCCGGCGCGGGCTCCTTGGTCTTGGCGCGGGATGTCTTCGTCTTGGCCACGATGCGCTTATAGCGGCGCTTTGCCTCAAGGCACAACGGCGTTTGCGCTGCCCGACGCGGCCCGGCTGCCGTTTGCCTCGGCCGGATGGCGATCGGCTTCGAAACGAAGAGCGCGGCCGGGCGTTGAGAAGTCATGCCAGACGGGGCGCACGCGGAATTTCACACCTAGGAGTCGTCTATGTTCTCAATCCAAGCGCTCGGTTTACCGTTCCTCGCCATGGGCCTTGCAGCCTTCGCCTGGACAGCTTCGGCAGGGGCGCAAACCCTCTCCCTCCCTTCAGGGGAACTCGATGTCGAAAGCCTTGCCAAGCTCGACAACCCCTGGGCGATGACTCACTTGCCCGATGGCCGGCTCCTCATCACGGAAAAGCCCGGCAATCTTCGCATCTATGCCGAAGACCAGCTCTCGGAGCCGGTCGGCGGCGTGCCTGAGGTCGAGTATAAAGACCAAGGCGGGTTGCTCGACGTCGCCGTCGATCCCGACTTCTCGGAGAACCAGCTGATCTATCTTTCCTATGCCGAAGCGGCCGAGGAGCAGCCGGCGGATGCCAGCGAGGAGAAGGATCCGCGCCTCGGCGAACATCAGGACCTTGAAGACACGGTGCTCAAGGGTCTCGCAGTCGCACGCGGACGGCTCGCCGGTGATCGGCTCGAGGATGTGACGGTGATCTGGCGGCAAGTGCCGAAGACGATCGGCCGCGGCCATTTCGGCGGACGGCTCGTCTTCGCTCCGGACGGCAAGCTGTTCATCACCTCCGGCGAGCGGCAGCGCTTCGAGCCCGCTCAGGATATGGAGTCCAATCTCGGCAAGATCGTACGCATCAACCCCGACGGTACGATTCCGGACGACAATCCCTTCGTAGGCCAAGACGGCGCCCGCGCCGACATTTGGACGCTCGGCCACCGCAACCAGCTCGGTGCGGCCTTCCGGCCCGGCACCTCGGAGCTTTGGGTGCACGAGATGGGTCCCAAGCACGGCGATGAGCTGAATCTCATCGAGAAAGGCGAGAACTACGGCTGGCCCGTCACCAGCGATGGCAAGCACTACAATGACGCCGATATCCCGGACCACTCGGACCGGGCCGAGTTCGCCAAGCCCCAATACGTTTGGGTGCCGGCCATCTCGCCCGCAGGACTCGTCTTCTACACGGGCGACAAGATCAAGGACTGGAAAGGCAAGGCGATCCTGGGCGGTCTATCCTCGGAGGCTGTGATCGTGGTCAGCATCGACGGCAACGCTGTCACCGGGGATGAGATCATCAAAATGGGCAAGCGCATTCGCGAGGTCGCCGAAGCGCCGGATGGGACTGTTCTGCTTCTCACCGACGGTGACGATGGTGAGCTTCTGCGGCTCTCGCCATTGGACGAGGCTGAAGCCGGTTAGCGGCCTTGTGCCTCGTCAGAGACTGGCGGCGGAGGCCGCCGCCACGGTCGCGCGGAGCTCCGGGATGCCGGAGCCCGTGCGGGCGGAGGTGATCAGCATCTGCGGATAGGCCGCCGGGTGCTTGGCAAGCTCCTGCTCGACCTTGGCGATCACCTCCGCAAGCTCGCTTGCCTTGGGCTTGTCGGCCTTGGTCAGCACCGCCTGGTAGGACACGGCGGCCTCGTCCATGAGCTTCATGGTGTCCCGGTCGTTCGCTTTGATGCCATGGCGAGCGTCGATCAGGAGGAACACCCGCTTCAGCTCCCGGCGCCCTCGCAGATAGTCGCCGATCAGCCGGGTCCAGCCCTTCACCGCGGCCTTCGGTGCCTTGGCATAGCCGTAGCCCGGCATGTCCACGAGGGCGAGCTCGCCTTGCTGGCCGAGGGTGAAGAAGTTGAGCTCGCGCGTGCGGCCCGGTGTGACGGAAACCCGTGCCAGCGTCTTGCGCCCGGTGAGCGCATTGATCAGGCTCGACTTGCCGACATTCGACCGCCCGGCGAAGGCGATCTCGGGACGCCCGTCGTCAGGCAGCGCCTCGATCGAGGTCACGCCCTTGACGAACACGCACGGCGTCTTGAACAGCGCCGCGCCGCGCGCGATCTCGTCGACGGTGAAATTCGAATCTTCCATTGTCATCGCCGGGCTTGACCCGGCGATCCAGTAACCACCGGGTTCGGTTGAACACGAGGACAGGGGTTACTGGATTGCCCGCCTTCGCGGGCAATGACAACAACAAGCAAGGAAGAGAGAGCCAGCCCCAAAGCAGGGCCTACTCGCCGGGCTCGCCCTGCGGAGCCTCGCGTGCGGGCGTATCCTTGGTCTTCGCCGCCCCCGATTGCTTCGCGGCCCGGCTCGCGCGCCGGGTAGCCTTGGCGCTGCGCCTCTCCTCGGCCTCCGCTTTGGCGGACTTCTCTTCCTCAGTTTCGTCCACCGGCTTGGGCGGCTTGATGCCCAGATTCTCCAGGAGTGGGATGTCCACGCCCTGCCGCCACATGATGAAGGACTGCTGGAAGATCGACAGGAGGTTGTTCCACGCCCAGTAGATCACAAGCCCGGCGGGGAAGGAGGCCAACAGATAGGTGAAAATCACCGGCATCCAGGTGAAGATCTTCTGCTGTATGGGATCCGGCGGCGCCGGGTTCAGCTTCATCTGGAACCACATGGT
>CAYUTT010000306.1:0-3157 GCA_964447575.1 uncultured Methyloceanibacter sp. | reverse complement strand
TCGTCGAGTTCGACAAGAGCGTCAACACGGCTGTCCAGAAGATCCGTCAGGCGCTCGGGGATTCGGCGGAGAGTCCGCGTTTTCTCGAGACCGTTCCGCGAATCGGCTACCGCTTCGTGGCTTCAGTTACCGACCGTGACGGGAGCGTTGCCCCAGAGCCGGCGCCCGAGGCAAACCCTGAAACGTACGAAAGGACGTTCGCACGCCTCAGTTGGCGCAACGCGTTGCTCTGGGCGTTCGCCGGATCGCTTGCGCTGTTCGTTCTTTGGAGCCTCCCAGCGCCTGACGCGCCGATCCCGCGGCCACAAGTACGGCGCTTCACGATCGACCCAACTCACACCGGCCCCGGCGTCTATTCGCGGCCGAACATGTGGGAGGACCGCGCCGCCGCCGCCATCTCTCCCGATGGTTCGCGCATCGCCTACTTCTCTGACGAGACCCAGCCGCGGCTCTGGCTCCACGATCTTTCTTTAGGCGAGTCGAAGCACGTTGCGGGCGCCGTTGCGGACGAGATTCGGAGTCGCTTTTCGATGCCTGCCGTGGCCTGGTCGCCTCGAGGCGACGCCCTTGCGTTTCGCACGGGCGGCTCGCTGGCCAAGGTCGGCCTGCTCGACGGAGGCGTTACCACCCTTCATGTGGCCGACAACCTAGGTACAACCTATAGAGGAGCGGCCTGGAGTCTGGACGGCGAGAGGATCTTCTTCAGCGCAGGGACGGGCGGAGGCGTCCGGTTGTTCGCCATGCCAGCGGCAGGTGGAGACGCCTTGCCCCTGGCAGTCGCCGACGGCTGGAACCCGACCGCGGTTCCGGGGGAAGGCGGCGTCTTGGTCTATCAACGGCGCGGCGCCCTCGAGGTCTTGCGGATCGCGTCAGGCCAAACCTTGATTCTGGAAGAGAACGGCGTCAATCCATCCTGGTCTCCCACGGGTCATATTCTGTTCGACCGCGAGGGCGGGATTTGGGCGCTTCCGTTTTCCTCCGACAGGCTCGAACCCGAGGGAGCGCCATTCCTCGTAGAGCCCGGCTTCTCCAATGCCGGAGTCAGCATCGACGGCGCTCTGCTTGCGGTTACCTCGCGCGTTCAGGGGCAGCGCCTACGATTGACGATTCGCAACCGTCACGGAAGGTTAATCCGAAAGCTGGGACCGCCGTTGTTTGGGGGCCGACATCGGGCACGCCATCCCACAGTTAGCCCCGACGCAAAGCGCGTAGCTGTATCAGGGTCTCTGCAGCGGGGTGCGCCGAATGATATTTGGGTTTTCGATCTGGACGGGGGCCGGCCGCTGAGGCTCACGTCGGACGCCAACGTAGAAGACAATCCGGTCTGGACTCCAGACGGGAGACGCATTCTGTTTCGGAAAAATGCGGTATCGGGTCATCCCAACGATCGTGTGGGCGATGCAGATTTCTACATAGTCGACGCCGCTGGGGCAGGGCCGGCCGAGCCGTTTCTGGAGAACGACATCCGGCTGTCCGAGCCGGATTTCTCGCCTAGCGGCCGTGTTCTCATCTTTCAAGCTCTCGCTGCTGAACGGCAGTGGGACATTTACTACCTGCCAGCCCAAGAACCTGGAGCAGAAGCTCAGCCAGTGCCATGGCTCGACAGCGCGTTCAACGAGACGCACCCACAGTTCTCGCCTTCTGGCAAGTACGTCGCCTACGCATCGGGCGAAACAGGCTTGGGCCAAATTCACGTTCGGCCCTTCCCCGAAGGATCGCCCGTATGGCAAGTCTCGCTCGAAGGCGGCAACTCCCCCCGCTGGAGCCCGGACGGGCGCGAGCTTTACTGGCATGGCGACTCGGAAGGGTCGCCGCTCATGGCGGCGGACGTGGATTTTGGCCGATCCAATCCGTTCGGACAACCGACGCCGTTGTTCCCGACAGGCGGATTCGCTGCCACGTACTATTACGACGTAATGCCGAATGGGCAATTCATCCTCCTCGAACCGGACGAGGAAGACGATGCCGAGTCCGCGCCGCCTGTCTACTTTCGCGTCATCCAGAACTGGTACGAACAGTTCCGAAGGGGGGCCGATGCCGAGTGACGGCACCATCCGCTTCGGCGTCTTCGAGGTGGACCTGGGCGCGCGCGAGTTGCGCAAGCGCGGCGTGCGGATGAAGCTCCAGGACCAGCCCTTCCGCGTTATCGAAGCGCTGCTCGAAAAACCCGGCGAGATCGTCACCCGCGAAGAGCTCAAAGAACGCCTGTGGGCTCACGACGAGTTCGTCGAGTTCGACAAGAGCCTCAACACGGCGGTCCAGAAGATCCGTCAGGCGCTCGGGGATTCGGCGGAGAGTCCGCGGTTCTTGGAAACCATCCCGCGCACAGGCTATCGCTTTGTCGCTTCCATCCACCGGGCGTCGGCGGAAGATGCGCCGACCGCCCCCAAGCCAAGCCCGCTGAGGTGGCGCGCCGCCGTCGTCTCGGCCGCCGTTCTCGCGCTCGGGGTCGCGATCGGCCTGAGCGTGGAGATGTGGATGAGCTCCGAAGCGCCGGGGAGCGCGTCCGGCGTACGGCGGCAGCTCACGTTTGACAGTGGCTTGACATATCAACCGGCCCTGTCCGCAGACGGTGCGCTCTTAGCCTACGCCTCGGACCGCGCAGGAGAAGGCGGCCTCGATCTCTGGATTCAGCAGGTCGGAGGAGGCAACCCAGTCCGGCTGACGGCGGACGAAGCGAACGACAGCGAGCCGGCCTTCTCCCCCGACGGTACGCGGATCGTCTTTCGATCCGACCGGGACGGCGGCGGCGTTTACTCGATTTCAGCCCTGGGAAACGACCGGCCGCGGCTGGTGGCGAAGGAGGGCCGCCGTCCCAGATACTCGCCGGATGGTAAGCTCATCGCTTACTGGACGGGATCAGCCCACCATTGGAATGGACAGGTGTATGTCGTAGAGGCGTCGGGCGGGGAGCCGCGGCTCATCGCCGAAGGGCGCACGCCTGTGTGGTCCCCGGACAGCCGTCGACTGCTCTTTCCGACGCGGGCGCCGTCCGGCGCCAGCTATCGGGGCAGTGACTTCGTCATTGCGGACTGGGGCGTCTTCTCCCTCGATGGAGATGTGACGTACACCAATGCTTTCGAAGCCCTCCTCGAGTTGGGGTTGGAACCGACGGTCATTAACAATTTTGTGCCGGAGGCGTGGCTTCGCGGCGATG
>CAYUTT010000305.1:0-3190 GCA_964447575.1 uncultured Methyloceanibacter sp. | reverse complement strand
GTGTTAGGCCTGCCGCCAGCGTTCGTTCTGAGCCAGGATCAAACTCTCAAGTTGAGAATTCGATTTTCTGACTGATCCCTGGATGGAATTTTCCAGGGGGTCGCTGCGTTTTGACGAGTTCCCAACAAGCATGAAACGACGCCATCCCGAAGGACGACGTGCAACACGCCTATTGGCTTCTTGAAAAACGCAAGACCGTCAGAGTCTCGACGCCGACCCCCTCTCGTAAGAGAGAATCGGCACGCTAGGACTCCGCCGTCCGCGTTTCCCTTTCTTCATATCACAATGTCAAAGAGCCGGTGGAAGAGCAGCCAGAGCCACACTCCCGAACCCACAATGGAAGCGCATCCTCCATTGAGAGTCAACGACAGCCGAGGTGTCTGCCGAGAAGAACTCGTGCATTCCCCGCTTCTGTCCGATGGATCGCGCGGTCGCGTACAGTCCCGCAGGAAGTGGGAGCAACCCGCGCGAAATGGTTATCTAGGGGCTGCGGGTGCCGATGTCAAGGGTCTGGTAAGGCTGCCGCGGACGATTTTGCCTTTTTCCCCTGTCTCTCGCCGCGGCGCCGCATTTTCCCCTTTGCCGTGGCGATCAGGCCACAATCCTGCCCGAATACGCCGTCACTCTTTCTTTGTTAACGGCGTGGTAACCATACGGGGTGAGTATGGTTATGATGAACCGCCGAGGGGGACGGACCAAGACCTAAGAAGCTTCCAACCCATTTGCAAGACTGCGGGCCGGCGACGGCGCGGGTCGCGCCTGGAAGCGGTAAGGTTCGGGAAAGCCTCATCGGTAGATAGTCTAGCCTCGCCGTAGGGACAGTTAACCGCTTCGGTATGTCCGCCTGAGGGAAGTCAGGAACTGCGCCGAAATCGGCGCGCGGGCGGCGACCGGTAGACGGGGGGAACGCGCATTGTTTAAGCGCCGCGGGGGATTTGCGCGCCGTAAGCTTGGCCAGGCACTCGTGCCGGCCGCGCCTCGTGGACTCCCCACCATCTTCCTCGGCGAAACCCCCAAGACCGAACGCGAGCTGCCCCCGGTCTATCTCTGCGAAACGAGTCACGATGGCGCGAGCAGCCGTCTGAAATGGATGGCGAGCACCTGTCTCGCCGGCATGGTTGGCGTCTGCCTCATCGGCGTCGCCATCTATGCCTCCATGAACATGGAAGACGGCTCGGGCATGGTGAGCTCGATCAAGCGGGCGAGCCTCGCGGCCCTCCAGCCGATCCGCAGCGCCCGCCTCGCCCATGACGCTCAAAGCGCCGCCGCCGGCCAGAAAGAAGACCGCATCCAGATGACGTCCGCAGGCTTCGCCAGCCGCCACGTCATCCACGATACGGTGGTGGAGCGGCACGGCAGCCGCGAGTTCATCACCATCAAGCCTTACCTTCGCATCGTCGCAGGCCTTGCCACAGAACCCGACAACGTCGACGACCTCCCCCCCTTCAATCCCTACAGGCTCTATTCCGACGCGACGCCGATCGGCGGCGGCAAGACCACGGCCGACCCGAGCCAGTCGCTGTCCGTCAATCTCGTCGACGTGCCGGGTGGACTCCTTCCCCCGGCCGACAATGTCGAGCTTGCACCAGAGCAGGTGAACCGGCTGGTGGCGGCGGCGGCCGAGAATTTCGCCTATGCCGAGGCGCCACTCTCCTGGGGCGGCGCCGACGGAACCGGCGAGGCGACGCTGCAACTGGCCGCCTATCGTCCTGACGAGGTGGAACGCCCGCGCTTCTTGCTCAACACCACGATCATTCCGAAGCTTGCCGAGGCCGAGGAAGGCGAGGACCTGAGCGACGAGGACGTGGCCGGCGCCGAGACCAAAGTGATCAAGGTCAGCAGAGGCGACACGCTGCTCAGCCTGTTCCTCAAGGCCGGCACCGACAAGAGCCTGGCCATGGACATCTTGGAGAGCCTCGACCCAGACTTCGGGGCGAAGGACCTGAAGCCCGGCCAGGTCGTTCATTTCCGCCTCGTGCCCGCCCCCTCCGACACCGGCCAGATGGAGCCCGTCCGCGTCAGCCTGTTCGAGCAGCGCGGCGACCACATCCTGACCGCGGCGCGCAACCGCGACGGCGACTATGTCACCTCGGCCGAGGCGCCCGCCGAAGCCGTGAAGATCCAGCAAGCCTCCACCCGCGCCACGCTCTATCACAGCTTCTACAAGGCGGCGCAGGACCAGAAGCTTGCCGACGACACCATCGTCAAGCTGCTCCGCGTCCACTCCTACGACGTGGACTTCAAGCAGAGGGTCCGGCCCGGCGACACGTTCGAGGTGTTCTTCGACAGCGCGAGCGAGGACGAGGCGGGCGAGCTGCTCTACACCTCGATGACCGTGGCCGGCGACACGCGCAAATTCTACCGCTTCCGCACGCCGGACGACACGGTCGACTACTACGACGAGCACGGCAACAGCGCCAAGCGCTTCCTGATGCGCAACCCCGTGAAGGGCGGCCGCTACACGAGCGGCTTCGGCGACCGCAAGCACCCGCTGTTGCGGCGCTGGCGCATGCATACCGGCGTCGACTACGCCGCCCCCACCGGCACCCCGATCCTCGCCGCCGGCGACGGCACCATCGAGATGGCGGAGCGCCACGGCGGCTACGGCAACTATATCCGCATCCGCCACGCCAACGGCTTCGCCACCGCCTACGGCCACATGACCCGCTTCGCCCCCGGCTCCACGCCCGGCGCGCAGGTGAAGCAGGGCCAGGTCATCGGCTTCGTCGGCTCGACCGGCATGTCGACCGGCCCGCATCTCCACTTCGAGGTGATGGTCAACAACAAATTCGTAAACCCGATGACCATCGCCGTGCCGCGCGGCCTCCAACTCGAGGGCCGCAACCTCGCCGCCTTCCAGAAAGAGCGGCGCCGCATCGAAGCCCTGATGCAGCTCGACCCCGTAACCAGCCGCGTCGCCCAGGTCACCCAACTCGACCTAGACTAAGCTTCGGGGATAAGCCCCCTCCTCCGCCTCTCTCTTCTTCTCCTCCCCGAAAATTCGATCCTTCGCCAGCGCCGCCGCTGTTCGCCGTCGCGCTGCGGCAGTCTCCATCCTTCCCCCTAGACGGGGGAGGGAGAAAGCGCGCAGCAGAAAATTTCCCGCCGCTCCATGGAGCGCGAGGCATGAGGGAAGCGCGGGGCACCGAAAGACCGCGTTCCGACTGCAGTTTCAGGGCGGCCTCATCGG
>CAYUTT010000304.1:0-3199 GCA_964447575.1 uncultured Methyloceanibacter sp. | reverse complement strand
CCGATCTCCGCTACAACATGGAAATCACGCTGGCCGAGGCCCATGAAGGCAAGATGGCGCAAATCCGCGTGCCGACATCCGTCACCTGCGACGCGTGCTCCGGCTCGGGCGCGAAGGCGGGCACCGCGCCCACGACCTGCCGCACCTGTGGCGGCATCGGCAAGGTGAGGGCGAGCCAAGGCTTCTTTACCATCGAGCGCACATGTCCGACCTGCCAGGGCCGCGGCGAGACCATCGAGACGCCATGCCCGTCGTGCAACGGCACCGGCCGCATCACCCGCGAGCGCACGCTGTCGGTCACCATTCCCGTGGGCGTCGAGGACGGTACGCGCATCCGGCTTGCGGGCGAGGGCGAGGCGGGCTTGCGCGGCGGACCGCCGGGCGATCTCTACATCTTTCTATCGATCAAGCCGCACGAGTTCTTCCAACGCGACGGCGCGGACCTGTTCTGCCGCGTGCCGATCTCCATGACCACCGCCGCGCTCGGCGGGCAGATCGAGGTGCCGACCATCGACGGCGGCAAGACACGCGTGAAGGTGCCCGAAGGCTCCGAGAGCGGGAAGCAGTTCCGGCTCAAGGGCAAGGGCATGCCGGTGCTGCGCTCCAAACAGCAGGGCGACCTCTATATCCAGGTCGAGGTGGAGACGCCGAAGAACCTCACGCGCAAGCAGCGCGACCTGCTGAAGGCCTTCGAGGAGGCCTCGAACCCGGACACGAGCCCCGCATCGGCCGGATTTTTTGCCCGGGTGAAGGAGTTCTTTGAGGGTATCAAGGAGTAGCGCCTACCCTCCCGCGGCCTGTTTGACGTAGATTGGCGGGACGATCCATCCCCCGCGCGCCGTTTCTGCTTCCCCCTTTGCGCGGCCTGCAAGCGAGACAGCGATGCCCGCCGAGCCTGCCTTGCGCGATCCCAAGACAAGCCAGAACAAAAAGCCAAGCCCCAGCAGAGCAAGCCCCGCCCAGGCGGCGCCGCTCTTCGAGCCCGTTGACATGGCTCGCGCGGCGCGCGTCACGGTGGCCGTGCTCGCCGTCATCGCCCTCGCCTCCGCACTGTGGTACGCACAGACCGCACTCCTGCTCACCTTCGCAGGCATCCTGCTTGCCATCGTGCTCTATGGCGCGAGCAAGGCGCTCGCCGAGCTGACCGGCCTGCCGCGTCTACTCTTGCTCGCTGTCGTGGCTCTCGCCGCCGCCGCCGGACTCGTCTTCGCCGCCTGGTCCGCGGGTCCGACGCTCGCCGAGCAGGTGGCCCAGCTCGCTCAGAGCATCGCCGTTGGCGCCACGACGCTCACAGCGCGGCTCGCAAGCTTCGTCGACCGGACGGCAATCCTTGAGAACATCGACCTCGTCCAACTCCTCGGCAACTTCATGAGCCAATGGGGCATCGCCACCGGCGCCACTTCGGTTGCGCTCTCCGTCTTTGGGGTGTTCAGCGCCGGGCTGATCGTGCTGTTCTTCGGCGTCTATCTCGCCGCCGATCCGCACACTTATGTCAACCTCGTGGCGCGGCTCGCGCCGGAGGACAAGCGCCCGGCCGTTCTCGAACTGCTCTACGAGACCGGGGACCTGCTGCGGCGCTGGCTCGTCGGCCAATCCATCACCATGTCGGTGATCGGCGGCTTCACCTATATCGGCCTCTTGATCCTCGGCGTGCCGATCGCCTTCGTGCTTGCGCTGTTCGCGGGGCTCGCCTGCTTCCTGCCCTATCTCGGCCCGATCATCGGCGCGATCCCCATCGTGCTCGTTGCGGGCGGGGAAAGCTTCAACCTCGCACTCTGGGCGCTCGGACTTTACTGCTGCGTCCAGTTCCTGGAGAGCTATCTGCTGACGCCGCTGATCCAGGCGCGCGCGGGCTCCATGCCGCCGGCGGTGGTGATCCTGAATCAACTCGTGTTTGGCGCCCTGTTCGGGCTGATCGGCCTTGCGCTTGCCACGCCTCTGGCCGCGGCGGCAACCGTACCGTTGCGTCATGTGTTCGGCAGTGACACAGGCGAGGGCGCAGCCAGCGGCGCGACAACCCGAAAGGCATAGACGGAGGACAGATGCGGCTATTGTTTTTTGCCGGAAGCGCCCGGGAGGGATCGCATAACAGGAAGCTCGCCCGGCTTGGCCAGCGCATTGCCGAGGCGAACGGCATCGAGGCGGTACTGGCCGATCTCGCCGATTACCCCATGCCGATCTATCACGGCGACCTGGAGGCCAAGGAGGGCGTGCCCGAGCGCGCCCGCGCCTTCAAGGCGCTGCTCGAGGAATATAAGGGGGTGATGATCGTCACGCCCGAGTACAACGCGTCGATCCCTGCGCTCCTCAAGAACGCCATCGATTGGCTGTCGCGCGTCAAGGACGAGCCCGACGTGTTCAAGACACGGGTGTTCGCGGTCTCCGGCGCCTCGCCCGGCTATTACGGCGCGATGCGCAGCCTGCTGACGCTGCGGCAGATCCTCGAAGTGGGCCTTGGCGCCACTGTCATTCCGCAGCAGATGGCGCTGCCGCGCGCCATAAACGCCTTCGAGGAGGATGGCAGCCTGAAGGACGAGGCCCAGCAGAAGCTCTTCGCCAGCGTGGTCGAGGCGCTCGCCGTCGCCGCCAAGAGGTTCGCCCCATGACGCCCAAGGACCGGATCATCGTCGCGCTCGACGTGGCCCATGTGGACGAGGCGCGCGCGCTGATCAAGGCGCTTGGCGACAGCGTCGGCGTGTACAAGATCGGGCTCGAGCTTCTGTTCGCCGGTGGTATCGCGCTCGCCGAAGAGCTCGCGAAGGACGGCACGCGCGTGTTTCTCGACGCAAAGCTCCTCGACATCGAAGCGACGGTCGAGCGGGCGACCGCGGCCATCGCCAGGACCGGCGCGGATTTCCTTACCGTGCATGCGACCGACCGCAAGACGCTCGACGCGGCCGTGCGTGGGCGCGGGGACAGCGGGCTGAAGCTCCTCGGCGTCACGGTCCTCACCAATCTCGACCGCGCCGATCTCTCGCAGCAGGGCATCGAGATGCCACCGCTCGCGCTGGTGCAGGAACGGGCTCGTCTTGCTCAGGATTCGGGCTTCGACGGCATCGTCGCCTCCGGCAAGGAAGCCGCGGCCTTGCGCGAGCGTTTGCGCAATTTCCTGATCGTCACGCCCGGCGTCCGCCTGGAAGGCGCCGAGGTTCACGACCAGACCAGGGTGGTGACTCCCCGCAGCGCCGTCGCGGCCGGC
>CAYUTT010000303.1:0-3208 GCA_964447575.1 uncultured Methyloceanibacter sp. | reverse complement strand
TGCGCCGCGAGCTGAGCCGGCTCGCCTCGCAGATCATGACCGCAACGCGGAACCAGGCGATGCAAACGCAAGCCGGCGCGGCGATGCCCCAGATGGCCGCCGCCTATGCGGAGGTCGAGATCACCGAGGAATTGATGGAGCAGGAGGCTACTTGGCACGAGGCCCATGGCGGAAACGGTGCGGCTCCGGAGGGGGAGATGGAAGACCCCTCGGAGGCAGAGCCGACCGAGATGGCTTATGCCGAGGACGTTCCCGAAGAGTATGCCGAGGCCCATGAAGACCACGCCGCCGACGGCCCCTACGAAGGCGAAGCCGTCTATGCCGAAGAGCAGGACGCGCCCGAGGAGCAGGGACAGCAGGAGCAGCCGAAATCGAGCCTCGCCCAACGCTTCGCCGCACGGAGAGCCAAGCGCCACGCCGAGAAGGGGAGCAGCGGCGGCAGTCTGACCAGCCGGCTGCGCGGCCTTGTTACCGACTCTACCGAGACGCGGACCTAAGGATCAGGTCTCGAGGAACGCCCGTTCCCCGTCCTGCAGCCGCAGCGCCGTCAGCCGGCCGCTGAACACCGCGCCGGTATCGATGCCGATACGGTTGGGCCGGACCACCGGCTCCCGCCCGGGCGTGTGGCCATGCACCACCATTTTGCCGAACGGCTCGGTCGCGTCGAGGAACTCGTGGCGAATCCACACAAGGTCGTGCTCGTCTTGGGCATCGAGCGCCACCCCGGGCCGCACCCCCGCATGAACGAAGAGATAGCTCCCTTTCGGCACCTGGAGCTCGAGGCGCCGGAAGAAATCGAGATGCGCGGCGGGCAACGCCGCAGCGAAGGCTTGGCGCCATTTTTCCGGGCTTGCCCCGGTCTCGTCGAGATGGCGGACATCGACGCCGTAGGAAGCGAGCGTCGGCTCGCCCCCGTTCATCAGCCAATGGTCGAGCCATCCCTTGCCCTCGAGGAAGTCGAGCAGGAGGGCCTCGTGATTGCCCTTGAGGAAGCGCACGTCAAAGCCTGCCGGCAGTCCGTTGAGCAGCATCTCCACGACGCCGCGGCTGTCCGGGCCGCGATCGACGTAATCGCCGAGGAAGATGAGGGTTTTTCGCGACGCGGGGCGCGCTGAGGCATCCGCCTCGATCTTGCGGAGAAGCGCGGCCAGCAAATCGGACCGCCCGTGGATGTCGCCCACGGCATAGACGAGCTCGCCCGCTGGCAGTCCCGAGGCCACCTCCCCTCTAGGCGGCCCCCGGCACCGCGGCGATCTCGTGATAGAGCCGGGCCGGGAAGCTGAAGACCGTGCTCACGCATTTCGCCTTGAGCCCGATGAACAGCACCATTTTGCCGTCGCGGAGCTGATCGTCCTCCGTGATGACGTAGAGCGTGTCCACGTTGAGGGGTGGCAGGCCCTTGAGCAGGGCGGCCCGTTCTTCGAACGCACGCAGCGCCTCGCCGCCGAGATAATCGAACTTGGCATGCACTTGGGCGATGGCCGAGCGAATCACATGCTCGGATTTACACGGGACGGGGGCGAAGGCCGGACCCTCGCCGTTGTAATAGGTCGTGCCGTGCGTCTGAATGAGCGGGCCAAGCTTCTTGGAATACCCGTTGAAGCCCGCGAACCCGATCAAAACGATGGCGAGCACAAGCCCGGCAACCAGCCTCGACCACAGTGGCATGGGCAAGTCCTCCTTGCAGGAGTCCGCCAACCGGACAGTGAAGTCTAGGGCGTTTCCACCCTAGATCTCCGTGTCGACCTCACAGCGTACAGTATCCCGATGGCCGCAATCGGGCATCTTCCACGCGATGATATCCCCTGTCCTCGTATCGACGATAGGCACCGGGCATGCCACGCGCCAGAAGCGGTAGCTGGAGCTCCTATGCCCCGCGTCCCAGGCGGTTCCGAGCATCAAGCCAGACCGCTGGCATCGTTGCATATTGAACGGCTGGGCGGCGGCGCCCATGGCCTCCGCCTGGTCGAAGAGCTGAACCTCCTGGCGTTTGCACACCATCATGGAGTGCTCGGTGGCCCATTGGCGGTTCTCGTAACCGGTATACGAAGCGTTCTGATCCACGGGTCCCGCGAGCACGGTCTTGCAGACGATCAGGACGACGGCAGCTGGCATCGGAACTGGCATGGTCAGGCCCTCCGCTCCAGCTGGGCGCCCTCGAAGGGAGCAACCCAACTCGCCGTCCAGGCAAGCGCGGCGTCCTCGATGAAGCGCAGGCCCGCGAGCATGAACAAGTCCCCGCGGTCGTTGGCCGTCTTTTCGACCTCCACCGCGGCGTAGCCGATATAGCGGCCGCACACTTCCGCTCCGGCTACCTTGTTGACGAGATTGACGGCGATGGTTTCGGTGTTGCCGTTCGCCACGCTCTTGGCGAGAGCAACGGCCTGAGCCTCGGTCTTGCAGAGGACTGCGTTGAGCTTATGCGGCGGCGCCGTTGGCGGCTGCTTCACAGCTTGGACAGGGAGGAGCAAGCTAGCCATCACGGCCAGGGTCAGAGTTGCAGGCATGTCGGCCCCCTCTCAAAAGAGTTGCGCTAACACCCCCTTGGTGTCCCTACGGACTGCGTCCTCCCTACTCCCGAGACCGGCTGGAACTTGCCTTGGTTCACCGGGGCAATGCTGCGATGCAACAAACGCCACCGTGGTTCCACACACTTAATATGCCTCATGCAACTTTCATGCAAGGTAAACGCCCTGCGTCAGAGTGCCACTAAGTGTGTGGTTTTGCGCGACATTTAGAAGTTCCGTTCTCCGATACGGAGGCCGGATTTGCGGGATGAGCGCCTTGACCAGCCTTCGCTATGGAATGCTGCACCGCCAAAAACTGATTCGCAAGACTATGATAAATCTACGCCTATTGATCGCAGGCCGATAGAGCAACGCGGCAACAGGGTGCGGACTTTTGGTATGGCCTTCGCCAATTGCGCGATCCGATTGCCCAAGACTCGAGCAATCTCGAAGCTAGGTCCCGCGCGCCAAGCTCGTGCCGTCGAAGGGCGTCACCCAATTCGCCGTCCAGCCGAGCCGGCCGTCCTCGGCAAAACGGAGGCCCGCCAGCATGAAGAGCCCGCCATTCCGGTTCTCGGTCTTCTCGATCTCCACCACGGCATAGCCGATATAGCGGCCGCAAACCTCCCTGCCCGCCGTCCTGTTGACCAGGTTGATGGCCATGGGCTCGGTCTGACCGGAGGCCATGGAGGAGGCAAGCG
>CAYUTT010000302.1:0-3216 GCA_964447575.1 uncultured Methyloceanibacter sp. | reverse complement strand
GCTTGTTCCGGCGGTACAATGCCCACTCCTACGCTGGCCAGTAGCGCAACCGCAGCTACGATGTCATAACGCCAGCGTCCCCAAACGAACATCGCCATCATCGAGACAACGATGGCAAGAGCCAATCCCTGAGGAACCGTCATGTGATCAATACTGGCGAAATGGCGCCAGAAAATCCGCTGGGGTGCCGAAAACATTCAGCGCCCGTGATTGTTCTACTGGCACTCAAATTCTAGGAGCCGACCCAAACGCCGGCGCGGCGTTCCCCGGCCTTGCGTCGGCTTCCTTTTGGAGCAAGGGCGCCGGCTTCATGCCGGTGCCCGGCCTAAAACTTAGTCTCCAGATCTTCTCCGAGCACTTCTTCGTGTCAGCATCCCACTCGCCCCCGGCCTTTTCGCAATCGGCTTGCGTCGTTGCTTTCGTCACGTCTACCGCGAAAGTTGAACCAGTGACGGCTTTCATGGTTTCTATTCCTACTCTGCGAAAACCGCAGGCGTAGGCAAACGCCAAACGCTGATCTCTCGTTCCCGCGAGGGCGCCCTTCTCGCCAGTGCCGCAAGGCCCGCGCCACGGAAAGCGGTTCACCATGCGCACCTATACCGGAGGCGATGGACTCGAAGTCGCCAATAAGATAGAAGCACGCGCACAACACGCACTTCTTCGTCACGCGCATTTCGCCTTCGCCCCTTATGCTCGGCATTGGATGGTCCGAACTTCTGGTGGTCGCCATTGTGGCGATCGTCGTCGTGGGCCCGAAGGATCTGCCCAAGCTGATGCGCACCTTCGGCTTCTATGCCGGCAAGATCAGGCGCGCCGCGGCCGACTTTCAGCGCCAGTTCGAGGCGGCCGTGGCGGAGAGCGAGGCGGACGAGGTGCGCAAGAACATCGAGGCCATCCGCGCCAATATGGGCACGGCCGAGGCGTGGAGTGCAGGTCTCAATAAGCAGGTCATGACGGGCGAACCGCCGCGCACCGCGCTCGGCGCGCCGCCCCTCGACACGCAGCAGGCCGAAGAGCCGACGCGGAAACGGGCACAAGCCAAGAAGGCAGCTAAGGCTGCGAGGTCCAAAGCCGGGGCGCCAAAGAGCGCGGCACCCCGAAAGGACAAAGTTAAACCGGCAGCTAAGTCGGCAGCGAAGAAGCCCAAAACCAGTACGAAGGCGACGCGGTGAGCGATCAGAAGGATATCGACGCTACCAAGGCGCCGCTCGAGTACCTGATCGAGCTCCGTGGACGGCTAGGTGGACTACTCCCCGGCAGCCTATGCGGAGTGGCCTCCTGGATCATGCTGATCAAAGGGTTGACCCCATCCCATACAAGTTAGTAACCATCGCGTCGTGGTTCGCGGGTACAACTTAGGATCCTCTCCTCCCTCGCGGCGGGGAGCTCGGTTCTAACTGACGGCAGAGCTGCTTCGCATTTGCAGGGAAACCATAAGAAGCTTCACCGAAGAAAGGTTGACCTTAGTTACAAGCGCATCTTCCTCGTCGTTACCGACGGGGTTCGTCCTCGCCAAGTATGTGCTTTCACTCTTCGTCGGTCCAAATTGGTAGGTTGCCTATCAGAACGGGTTGTCCTCGGGTTGCCCTCGACTACTGAAGAACGCAGCCGTGAGCTTAAAGACGATTGGGCTAAGCAGGGCGAGCGCGATCAGGTTCGGGATTGCCATCAGAGCGTTGAGTGTATCCGCCAAGAGCCAGACGAAGGCGAGCTCGACCGTAGCGCCGACGAAAACGGCAAGACACCAGACGATACGAAACGGCCTGATGATCTTCACACCAAACAGATATTCGAGCGAACGCTCCGAGTAATAGCTCCAGCCAAGGATCGTGGTGAATGCGAACAAGGTCAGGGCAAACGTCATAACGTGGTGACCGACGCCCGGCAGAGCCAGCTCAAACGCTTTGCCCGTTAGCGCAGCACCCGTTTCTCCGCTGGTCCACGCGCCGCTCGTCAAAATCACGAGCGCCGTGAACGAACACACCAGAAGCGTATCGATTAGCGGGCCAAGCATAGCCACCAGTCCCTGGCTGACCGGACCTTTCGTTTGCGCAGCCGCGTGCGCGATCGGTGCAGATCCAAGACCCGCTTCGTTCGAGAATACGCCCCGAGCGACGCCAAACTGCATCGCCGCCCATACGGCCGCTCCGGCAAAGCCGCCGGTTGCAGCGATCGGTGAAAAGGCATGCGTAATGATCAGATCGAAGGCCTCCGGAATGTTTTCAAAGTTGACGATGAGAGCCGCTGTACCTGCCGCGATGTAAGCGATTGCCATGAATGGCACGAGCTTGCCTGCTACGGCACCAAGACGTTTGATGCCGCCGATAAGAACCACCCCCGCCAGAACTACAAGCACAGCGCCCGTCGCCCACTCCGGAACCGAAAGAGATGACTTGAGCGCGTGAGCCACGGAGTTTGCCTGGACCATGTTTCCGATGCCGAATCCGGCAATGCTTGCAAAGAGCGCAAACAAAATTGCGAGCCAGCGCCACTTTTGACCAAGCCCATTGGTGATGTAATACATCGGGCCGCCAACGTACTCGCCTCGCTGATCTTGCTGGCGGTACCGTACCGCAAGCACGGCTTCGGCATACTTGGTTGCCATGCCGACGAGTGCTGTCATCCACATCCAGAAGATTGCCCCGGGTCCGCCAAGAACAATCGCGGTTGCAACGCCCGCGATATTGCCGGTGCCGATGCAGGCAGAAAGCTCTGTCATCAGAGCTTGAAAGGGACTGATCTCGCCCTTTCCCTCCGAGGCGCGCCCTCGCCATAAGAAGGTGAGGCTGAGCGGCAGCCTTAGGATGCTTCGCAGCCGTAGACCAATCGTGAGATAGAGCCCAACCCCCAGGATCAGGACGAGCATCGGCACGCCCCAGACAATGTCGTTAAGCCACGTCAGTGCTTGCGATAGCGTCTCCACAGGCTCAGCCCCCCTTTTTCCGTTAGCGCTGACTTCCTTAGCTCACACACGCGCATGCGCGCAGACCAGATGTAGGCCTGCGCGAGCGCGCATCTTCATGGTGGAATGGTTGCCCTTCGCGTGGGCTGTTTCCTCGCCCAGCTGGGGAGCCGGCGCGAGGGACGCAAACCTCCGTTAACGCCCTATAAATACAACTATATCGGGATTTTTCGAACGCGGAAGCAGCTTCTTCTGGTTGAAGCTCAGACCAGCTTGCCGTCCGGACTAAGTTAGCAGCCGTCAGGCCGCCAATT
>CAYUTT010000301.1:0-3221 GCA_964447575.1 uncultured Methyloceanibacter sp. | reverse complement strand
CCACGCGCTCGCCGGGACGTGCTTTCAGGCGCTCGGCGATCGCCTCGGGCAGGATATTGGCGAGCAGGCTGTCGGCCTCCGCGCGCGCGCGGTCGGCAAGGGTGAAGGCGTAGGCGACGATCAGCGCGATGATGGCGAAGGAGGTCGCGGCCGACGAGACGTAGAGATTGTGCAGGAGGAGGGGATCGGCGGCGAGCGCCGCATTCTCCTGCGGGTAGAGAAACCAGACGGCGACGTGCAGGCCAAGTGCTGTGGCGATGACCGCGAGGCAGAGGGCGACGCGGGTGCGGTCGTAGATGGCGAAGGCGACCGCCGCGGCGATGATGTAGTTGAGCTGGATGCCGGAGTCGCGGCCGAGCTCGCGGACGAAGAAGAACAGCGCGGCGAACTCCGCGGCGGCGATCAGCAAGGCGGCGGCGATGTCGTTGATGCGGTGGGCGAGCGGCACGAGCAACGCAAAGACCATGATCGCCAGGTTTGCCAGAATGAGCGGCATGTATTCTTGCACGCCCCAAAAGGCGAACACGCCCGCATAAAGCGCCGAGAAAACGGCGATCATCAGCGCCATGACATTGACGATGGTGAGCCGGCGGCGGACGTTGCGCGGATAGCCTTCCGTACCCCACTCGGCGAAGCGGACGAGCGGCGCAAGCCATGCGGGCCAGGCCGAGCTCCTATGCTGCGGGGTGTCGCGCAGCTCGGCGCGGAGCTGCATCAGCATTTTGCCGAGCTTGTTCTGGCCGGTGCCGTCGGCGCCAGTGCCCCAATAGTAATCCTTCTGCGAGTCCTCCTCGATCTTCTCCTCGCCGGAGCCGAGCAGAAGATCGCGCAAGGCGCTGTGCTGGGTGAACTTGGCGCGGAGCGCGCGCTCCATCACGGCATCCTTGATCGCGTCCCAGTCGGCACGAATTTCCGTCTTGTACTTGCTCGCGTAACGCTTCGCGGCCGCCGCTTCTGGCAATTCGCGGATGCGTGCCTGACGGGCCGGGTCGTCGAATTTCTGCGCCTGATAATAGTGCTCGCTCGTCGGCCAGATCGTGCCGTCGATCTCAATCGGATAGTTCGCGAAGTTCGAGAAGTCGCGGTAGCGGTTCGGTTTGGAGAAGAAGCGGATGGTCATGGCGCACTTTGACGATCCAGTAGTCACAGACGCGGTGTCAGCAACAAGCCCCAGTGTTTACTGGATTCCCGGGTTCGCGGGAATGACAAGTCACGCCTCGTCTTCCAGCTCCTCCGGGGGCACGACCACGACGCGGCCGGCCTCCAGATCGACCTCCGGCACGGCGGCGTCGGTGAAGGCAATCAGCAGGCTCGGACCTTCGCCTGCCGGTGCGATCTCGACGATGTCGCTCGCGCCGAAATTATGCACCGCCACCACGGTGCCGATCTGCGTCCCGTCCGCGTCGACCGCCTCGAGACCGATCAGATCGGCCACGTACCACTCGTCCTCCTCGCGCTCGGGCAGCACCGCGCGCGAGAGATAGAGCTTGGTGCCGTTGAGCGTTTCGGCGGCCTCGCGCGTGGTCACGCCCTTGATGCGGGCGATGACGGCTTTCGGCGTGACGCGGACGTGCTCGATCTCGATTCTCTTCGTGCCCGTCTCGTCCTGGAGCGGGCCGTAGGCGGCGATGTCGGCCGGCACTTGCGTGTAGGAGCGGAGGCGAACCTCGCCCTTCAGCCCTTGCGCCGCGCCGATCTCGCCGACTAGCACCCGGTCCGCGTCGTCTTGATCCAAGGGTGCTTGGTCCAAGGGTGTTTGGCCCAAGGCTACTCGGCCTTCTCGGCCTCGCCCTCGGCGGGGGCCTCGGGCGGAGACTCAGCCGGAGCTTCGGCAGCAGGCTCCTCAGCCGGTGCCTCTTCCGCAGCGGGCTCCTCGGCCGCAGGCTCAGGCTCAGGCTCAGGCTCGGGCGCGGCGGCGGCTTCCGCGGCGGCCTTCTTGGCCTCTTCCGCCGCCTTGGCCTTCTCCACCTCGGCGGCCGCTTTGGCTTCCTCGCGCTCGAGGCGCTTCTTGCCGGGCTTGGCCTTCTCGGGGTTCAAGCGCGCGTCGCGCTTCATCAGGCCTGCGTCGTCGAAGAAGCGCAGCACGCGGTCGGTGGGGAGCGCCCCGTGCGACAGCCAATGCTTGACGCGGTCGGTGTCGAACTTGATGCGCTCGGCGGAATCGCGCGGCAGCAGCGGATTGTAGGTGCCGATCTTCTCGATGTAACGGCCGTCGCGCGGGCTGCGGCTATCGGCGACGACGATCCGGTAGAAGGGCCGCTTCTTGGCGCCGGCCCGGGCCAGTCTGATTCGTAAGGACATTGCTTTCGTTCTCCTAGGTGTTCGATCTCAAAAAGGTTCAGCGTTTCTTTTTCTGCGGCAGGCTGGGAAGGCCGCGCGGCAAACCGCCGGGAAGTCCGGGGAGCCCGCCGGGAAAGGCGCCGGGCGGGAGCCCGGGAAAATTGGGAGGCGGGGGCAGGTCCGCGCCTTGCGGCAGGTCCGCCGGCATCTCAGGCCCGCCGCCGCCGAACAGGGCGGAGAGCGCGCCGCGCTTCTTGCCCATGGCCTTCATCATGTCGGCCATCTGCCGGTGCATCTTCACCAGCTTGTTGATGTCCTGCACGCTCGTGCCGGAGCCGGCGGCGACGCGCTTCTTGCGCGAGGCGTTCAAAACTTTCGGGTTCTTGCGCTCGGCCTTCGTCATCGAGCCGATGATCGCCTGCTGGCGCTTGAGGATGGTGTCGTCGAGATTGGCGGCGTCGAGCTGCTTCTTGACCTTGCCGATGCCGGGCAGCATCGAAAGCACGCCGCCCATGCCGCCGAGCTTCTGCATCTGCTTGAGCTGCTCGGCGAGGTCCTCCAGGTCGAAGGCGCCCTTCCTGACCTTCTTGGCGATGGCTTGCGCCTTATCGAGCTCGACGGTCTCCATCGCCTTCTCGACGAGGCCGACGACGTCGCCCATGCCGAGAATGCGCCCGGCAATGCGGTCGGGGTGAAACTCCTCCAGCGCGTCCAGCTTCTCGCCGACGCCGATCAGCTTGATGGGCTTGCCCGAGACGGCGCGCATGGACAGCGCCGCGCCGCCGCGCGCATCGCCGTCGACGCGGGTCAGCACGATGCCGGTGAGGTTGACGCGGTCGTCGAAATTCTTGGCGAGGTTGACGGCGTCCTGGCCGGTCAGCGCGTCGGCGACCAGGAGCGTCTCGTGCGGCTGGGCGATCTTCTCGATCGCCGCGGTCTCC
>CAYUTT010000300.1:0-3257 GCA_964447575.1 uncultured Methyloceanibacter sp. | reverse complement strand
GATAGATCAGAAGATCCTCGCCCTGGCCCTTCGGAGGAGCTGACAGGATTTGCTTGGCCTGGGTTCTTTGCCGGAATTGAATTTCGGTGTGCTTCAGTTGACCGAGCGGGCGATCAGGACCGAAGCTTCGGGCTCGAGCGATTCGTTGTTTCGCTTGATAGATCGCCTCTGCGCTATCGATTTTCTGCGGTCCTGCCGGCGACGTATTTTCATCCGGCGTTCCGGTATCGGACTCGACTTTAGCTTCAGCATGCGGCGGATCCAATTCGGTGCTGTTCGGCGCATTGCCTTCTACAGAATTGTCTTTCTTATACCA
Organism: uncultured Methyloceanibacter sp.; assembly: GCA_964447575.1. GTDB lineage: Bacteria > Pseudomonadota > Alphaproteobacteria > Rhizobiales > Methyloligellaceae > Methyloceanibacter. Next base: position 2,941 of record CAYUTT010000300.1, on the reverse strand, counting down.
AATCCCTATGACCGCGACCGATGCGCCCAATCGCGCATGCCGATGGACATGATGTTCCAGGGTCGATCGACGAGCTTGTTCCAAGCCTCACAGCAGTGGTCGACGATGTCGTCATAGGAGGTGAAGACGCGGTTCGACAGCCAATTATCGCGCATGAACTGCCACACATTCTCCACCGGATTGAGCTCGGGTGAGCGGGGCGGGAACAGGACGATGGTGATGTTGTCGGGCACCTCGAGCTTGGCCGAGCTGTGCCAGCCGGCCTGATCCATGAGCAGGACGGCATGGGCGCCTTGCGCGACGGCCTGCGAGATCTCCGCCAGATGCAGGGCCATGGTGGTTCTGTTGCAGAACGGCAGGACAAGACCCGCGCCCTTGCCTTCTTCGGGGCAGATGGCGCCGAAGAGATAAGTCGATGCCGTGCGCTGGTCGCTCGCGGCTCGAGGACGGGTGCCGCGCCTGGCCCAGCGGCGGGTGATCTTGTTCTTTTGGCCGATGCGGGCCTCGTCCTGGAACCAGACCTCTATCTTGGTGCCTGTGGCCTGCCGGCTCTCGATCTGCTCCAACAGGTCGTGGAAGTTTTTTTAAAGGCCTCGGCGGCGTGCTCGTTGTGGGCGCGATGGCGTGGCCTGGCGGAGAGCTTGCGGAACCCCATCGCCCGCAGCTGCCGGCTCAAGGTCTGCTTGGCTACCCTGATGCGGTACTCCTCCCAGATCCATTGCGCCAAGTCGATCAGCCGCCAGCGCACCACCCCGTGAATGGCCGGGATCGGTCCGCTCTCGATGATGCGGGCCAGCGCCTCGCATTGAGCGAGGTTGAGCTTGGGCACCCGCCCTGGCGCCTTGCCATCAATGAGACCGTCCGGCCCTCTGGCGTTGAACCGCAGCACCCAGTCGCGGATCGTCTGCAGCCCGACCCCACCGATCCGGGCGGCATCGCCACGCGAGCCGCCATCATAGATCTCGGCAAGCGCCAATAGCCGCCGGATCCGGTTGCCGTCGCGTGTCTTCTTCGCCAAACCCCGCAACGCCAATCCGTCAAGATCCTCTCGCAAGCCAATCGCAGCCGCCATGGCAAACCTCCCTCCGTTTGCCATGTTGAATCAGATCGCCGCCGATTCGTGAATCACCCTCGTGAGTCAGACACTCAGGGATTTGGTATAAGACATAAACTCCATCAGGTCACCGACACCGCTTTTGACGGAGGGTAAAATGCGTAGAAAAGTTATTGCCAGCGGCGCGGCATGTGTCGTCACGCTCGTGTTTGCGGCGCAACCTGCTTTGGCAATCGGGGCCGTCCCGGCGCTTCCCATCGGCGAAACCAAGGCTGCTGTTGTTCAGGAGATCGGACAGAAGGGGCACCAGGGCCACCGCTATCGGCAGCATCACCACCATCACCACTACTATGGATATCGGCCCCCTTACCGGCCCTACTACGGCTACGGCTATTCGCCCGACTACTATTATTATGGTGGTTATGCCTACCCGTATCCATACTGGGGCCGCCCCGGTTTGAGCATCGGGTTGAGCTTCTAACTTACTTGCACTATTAGCCTCGGTCGCTCTTACCCAAAGAGCTATCGCTGAATCTTGGTGACGGTAGGGGTCAGGCGGCTGCTTGACGCTGTTGCCTGATGGCTTCCACACCGTCGATGAACTTTACACCTTGGATCACTTTCGGCAACTGGTTGTGGCCGTCGAGACGGCGCCAGCTTTTTTCTGCCGCCTGGGCGAGCTTGAAGATCATGGCGAGCGCCGTCCTGTTTGAGAGGCATCCCTTCGATCGTGCGGTTCGATGGCGCACGGTGGCGAAGGTGCTTTCAATGGGGTTAGTGGTCCGCAAGTGCTTCCAATGCTCCGCGGGGAAATCGTAGAAGGCCAGCAGCGCTTGGCGGTCCTTGATCAGGCAATCGACCGCCTTGTCGTACTTGACGCCATAGGTCTCGACGAAGGCGCCAAAAGCGGCCTCGGCATCTATCCTGGTTTCGGCCATCCAGATCTCATGGAGCGCCCGCTTGGCCTTGGCCTGTAGGCTCTTCGGCAGTTTGTTCAAGACGTTCGCGGTCTTGTGAACCCAGCAGCGCTGGCCGCGCGCCTTGGGCCACACCTCCTCGATGGCCTTCCAGAAGCCGAGCGCGCCGTCGGCGACCGCCAGCTCCGGCCCGATCGCCAGCCCGTGCCGCTTGAGGTCGAGCAGCAGCTCCCTCCAGGATTGCGCGCTCTCGCGCACGCCGTCGACGAGCCCGACGACCTCCTTCTTGCCCTCAGGTGTGGCGCCAATGATGACCAGCAGGCATTGCGCCTCGTCCTCCAATCTGGCCTGCACGTAAATGCCATCGGCCCAGAAATAGACGTAGCGCTTGGCGGACAGATCGCGCTTGCACCAACACGTATGCTCCGCCACCCAGGCGTCCTTGAGCCGCGCGATGGTCGAGGCCGAGAGGCCGCCGGCGTCTGGTCCGAGCAGCGCCTCCAGGGCGGCGGCGAAGTCGCCGGTCGAGATGCCCTTCAGGTAGAGCATCGGAATCAGAACCTCCAGGCTCTTCGATCGGCGCCCGTAAGGCGGCAGCATCGCCGAGGTGAAGCGGATGCGTGCCTCGCCCGTGCCGACGCGGTCACGCACGCGCGGCGTGCGCACGGCGATGGCGCCGATGCCGGTCATGATCTCACGCTCGGGCAGGTGGCCATGGCGCACCAGCCTCCGGCGGCCGTCTTCGGTGCGCTCATCCGCGTGACTGTCAAGGAAAGTGGCAACCTCGGCTTCGACGGCCTGGGTCAGAAGCGCGCGGGCACCGCTGCGTAGCACCTCGGTCAACGGATCGGAAAACGTCCCTGGCTGGGTCAGCTTGAAAACGGTATTGTCGGTCACGGCGTATCACTCCTTTGCTGGAGAAGTGGAGGCTCGAACACCCCCACGATACGCCGCCTTACCCCTTCATGCC
>CAYUTT010000299.1:0-3264 GCA_964447575.1 uncultured Methyloceanibacter sp. | reverse complement strand
TCGTCGGACGGGTAGTTGTCGAAATGGCAGCCGCGCGTGGCGTGGTAGAGATAGAACGGCTTGTCGCTGCCCTTTATCTTGTCGAGGAAAGCGAGGCTCGTCTCCAGCCAGTGCTTGTCGAGCTCCTTGATGTAGCTGAGCTCGATGAGCTTGCCGTTCTCGCATTTCTTCGTGTCGGCCGGCGTGCAGTGGACCTCGTAATGGTTGAAGTCGTCCTCCTCCAGCATCTTGAAGCGCTCGGGCGATAGCGCGACCTCGGGGTTGAAATAGACGTCGCGCCATTCGGTGTACATGTCGGAGACGCCGAGGAAGCCGACATAGTCGTCATAGCCCACGTTCTGCGGCAGCGAGCCCTCGTTCTCCCCCATATGCCACTTGCCGACACCCTGGGTGACGTAGCCGTGGTCCTTGAGCAGCTTCGGCATGGTGATGGCGCCGTCGAGGCCGCCCGCCTCGCCATACATCGGTGGGCGCAAGATGCCGTGGTGGAGCGGGTTCTGGCCGGTGTGGATGGTGGCGCGCGTGGGCGAGCAGGACGGCGTGGAATAGGCGGACGTGAGGATCAGGCCTTCGGCGGCGATCTTGTCCATCTCGGGCGTGGCGTTGCCGACGGCCACGCCGCCGCCGTTGAAGCCCGGATCCATCCAGCCGACGTCGTCCAAGAGGAAGATGAAGATGTTCGGCTTCTTGCCGGTCCTCTCGGCGAGTGCGGCGAGCTTGTCGGCGGCGTTCTTCTCGAGATCGGGATGCTGGATCACCGGGTACATATTGGGCGCGGGCTTCACATCCTTGAGATGCATGTACTGCTCGGGATGGCTAAAGCCCGGGGCCGTGGTGGGGCCGGTGGTGTCGCCGCGGATGTTCTCTTGCGCCAGAGCGGGCCCGGTCAGGGCGAGACCGAGCACGGCAGCTGGAAATAGCCTCAGCATGAAAGAGCTCCTTCGATTGCTAGGCGTGAAAAGGTCCAGCGGCCCCGCAAGGGCAGGACCACCACTCAGACTTTCGTCAAGGAGGTTTTCAGTGAAGGCGATTCGGCATACGGCCGCCGATTATCGGGCGCTTCGAGGGAAGATCAACCCACACCCTTGTGACGGTTCGGTTGTCCACAGGCGTGTCGCGGAAATACCCGGAAAAAGCCGCAAGCAGTAGGGAACCGTCCGCACCGCCTCCAGGTTGAAGGTGATGCGGCAGGTCTGCCGCTGGAGATTTCCGCCGTGGAACCTGTTCTTTCAGCGCTCGCCGTGATGGTTACGGCCGGACTTTTGGGCTGGACGCTCTACAGCTTCTTGGCCGCGCTGTGGTCTGATGACGGCTACTAGGCGCGTGGCTCTTCGCGTTCGGGCCTGAAAAAGGCGCTGGCCGAAGCCAGCGCGGAGAATCCTCGTCTGCGCAATTATTCGCCCTCTTCGGCCTCTTCGACCGGGTCCTCTGGCGCCTCGCCCTCGGTCGTGTCTTCCGCAGGATCGGAGTCCATGGTCGCCTCTTCGGCCTCCTCAACGGAAACTTCCGCGTAAGTTGCCGTCGGGGCTGTGCCAAGCCCCATGATCAGCGCCGCGGCAAACAGGAATGCAAACATTCTGGTCATCGTGCTTCCCTCATCGGTAGACGTTGCGACGCACCATAGTGCACCAAGTCGAGACGCTTTTCGAGTTGCGAGTAAAGGAGCCGCGGGATGGAAGCGGCATCGCCGGTCGCCGGCCTGGCTTCGCCGATGCTAAGCAGTGGTACCGCTGACTGGATTCGAACCAGTGACCTCTTGATCCACAATCAAGCGCTCTAACCAACTGAGCTACAGCGGCATCGCGGGCCTCAAGCCCGGAACCTAAGGGCACGCCCCACCCGTTGCAAGCGGGCCGGACGGCCGGGGGTTCGAGAGTGCCGCTGGGATTTCACGTCGGCCCCCGAAAATCAAGAGGCAGGCAAGCGAAAGGCCCGGGGGATACACCCGGGCCTCGCTGATACTCATACGCTCTACTGATACACGGACCCGCGTCGAGGCAAACCTACGACGCCTTGCGGACGGCCTCGAAGGAACGCGAAACCTGATCCTTGATCGGCTCGGTGGTGTCGGCGGCGATCTTCGTGGTGAGCGCTCGCACCTCGTTCGCCTGGCTCGCAAACACATCGAACTGGCCGCGGATGAAGGCGGACTGAAGCTCGACGATCTCCGCGAGGTTCTTCGCGCCCGCCATGCGCTTGGCGAGATCGAAGCACGAATTCAAGTTCCGCTGGGCGATATCGATGAGCTTGCGATTGTAGGCGGTGGCGCCTTGGCCGGCGGCATCGAAGGAACGCTCCAGCGCATCAATCGACTCTTCTAACGCCTCCTTGCCGCGCTCATAGGCATCGCGCGCCTGGGTCACTGTTTTCTCCGCGAGCGCACGGACGCTCTCGGGAACCGTGGTGTCCAGCTTGAGGGGCTCGAATTCCTTGGCAGCCGTCTTGAAGGTCTCGGTGATTTTCTCGGCGGCTTCCTGGGGGGTTTGGGGAGTGGCTGCTGTTTCACTCATGGGGGCACCTCTTTGTTAATCTCCTCGATTGCCTCTCGGGGAATGGTCGCGGATTAACCGAATGGTCGCCGCTTTTTGTTGCACTGCAATATAAATGGTGCAGTGCGATACTTCAAGAGGCATTTTGCCTAAGAGGGCGTCTTTTTCGACCTGTGGATGAAATTCTTGCTTTCGCCCTATGCATCGGATCGAATTCGCCTAAATTTAGTGGTTGAGTCGAGCAAGCGCCCCAAGAGGCGCGTCACGTGGCCGAGCCAAGCCGCGCGCGGATGCGCCGGGACGGGCTCTCTTAGTCAAGTCATTAGGGCCGCCCATGGCCGACCTCAGACTGCAACGGCGCATCGAAGACGGGGATCGCGAGGCGCTCGAGCATATTGCCCGCGCGCTTGAAGGGCGCGTTCTGCTCGGCCCGGGTGCCACGTCCTCAGCAGGGAGTTCCGGCGCGGCCGAGGCAGTCAACGACGATCCACCACGCAGCCCGCTTGCCCTGACGCCGGAGGCCCTGAAGGTCCTGCTGGAGACGATGCCGGCCGCAATCGGTCTCCTCGAGGGCGGTTCGCTCATCTACTTGAACAGCGCCTTCGCTTACGCCTTCGGCTACCGATCGGCCTCGGAGCTGATGGAGGCAGGCGGGCTCGGCGCCATCCTTCCCGGCGGCGCCGCATTGCTGCAGAGTCGCGATGAGGCCGGCCGCACGGATGAGATTGACGCACTGACGCACTCTCACCGCCGGCTCAAGGTGGCCTTCGCCGTC
>CAYUTT010000298.1:0-3278 GCA_964447575.1 uncultured Methyloceanibacter sp. | reverse complement strand
AAGAAGGCGGAAGCGTCGTCCTCGGAGGCGAAGTAGCCGCCCTTCCAGCCCCAATAGGTCCAGGTGCCGGCGAGCCGGTCGAACACCTGCCGCGCGTCGGTCTCGCTGCCGAAGCGCTCGTCCTCGGGAAGTGCTGCGAGCGCCGCCTCGTCCGGCACCGACCGCCACAGCCAGGACGGCACGGCATTCTCCTCGACCTTCCGCAGCCGCGCCGGCACGCCGGCCTTGCGGAAATATTTCTGGGCAAGGATGTCGGCGGCCACCTGGCTCCACTGGACCGGGACGGAGAACCGCTCCAGCGCAAAGACGACCGAGCCGTCAGGGTTTTTGATCTCGCTGCGGCTGTCCCGGAAGGCGATGGCCTGGTAGGGTGACCGTCCTGGCTCGGTAAAACGTCTTTGAATCCGCATCTCTCCCCCTATCAAATCGTGCGTTCGTCGCGACTGGCGCGACCTTCGAGACTGGGGCGATTCGGAACCGCCTTCAACCGCGCCCATCAATATCTTGGCACTGAGGGGTTACTGTACCACTAAACCCTGTGGGCGAGGGCAGGAATAGTATGTGGATAGTTGTTGGACGACTTGCAACGGCACCGACCTCCAACCCCCGGAATCCGGGACTTTTCGGCCTGCACCCGAGCCTGGGGGCGGCCTGTCCCCATGAGCGGTCGCTATACGTGCCTGCCCGGGTAGCGAGACACGCCCGGAAGGGGATCCGGGGCGCTTTCATGCTCTTTTTACGACCCAAGCCGTAGGGTTTCTCGCTATCCGCGGACGCCCCAAGCCGGGCATCGGGTTGGTTCCAATGCTGCACCACCGCGCCCTCGGCCGCGACCTCGACCAGCTCGTCGTTTCGGTCATCGACAATCGCCGGCCCATGCTCGCCGTTATGCGCGCGATGCTCGCCGCCATCGGCACGGGCCGGATCGAGACCCATGAAAGTCCTGCTGAGGCGCTCGAGGCCTTTGCCCTGAATACACCTGATCTCGTCATCGCCGCCGCGACCATGGAGCCAATCGCTGGTGCCGAGCTCGTGCGGCGCATGCGCCACAAGGATGCCGGACCGCTCTGCGCGGTGCCGGCCATGATTGCAAGTGCCCATGCCAAGACGGGTGTGGTGGCGGAGGCCTTGCGGGCTGGCGCCCACCAGGTCCTGGTGTTGCCGCTCTCGGCCAGCACGCTTTACCGACGGCTCGATTGGCTGATCAACGACGACCGGCCCTTCGAGCTCCTCGGCGATGATATGTGGTCGCGGGGCTGGAGGAGCGTCTGGCGCTCAGCATCCCGCGGCCGACTTATGTCGCGGCCCCCGCCAAGAAGCCGCTCGCGGTCGGTGAAGGGGAGAGAGCGCCAAGCACCGGACCGTATCTCTTGCGAGTCCGGGAAGCCCGAAACTAGCGCGTCCTCCGCGCCGCTGGACAGGAGCCTCCGCAAGGGGCCATAGTCCCGGGCAGAAGCTTCGGAAGACGCTGAACCAATCCATGGGACTAATCAGTGAAGTGTTTGCCTGGTGGAAGGGCAACACCATCGGCACGCGCCTCTTCACCTGGCGCAAGGGCGAGCGTGTGGGCGAGGACGGTCTCGGCAATGTTTATTACCGGGAGCGGAACGGCACACGCCGCTGGGTGATCTATCGCACGTTGTCGGAGCCCTCGCAGGTGCCGCCGGAATGGCACGCTTGGCTGCACTTCATCGTGGATGAGCCTCCGACCGAGGAGGACTATACGCCGCGGTTCTGGGAGAAGGCGCACCGGCCGAACATGACCGGGACCTATGAGGCTTATCGGCCGCCCGGATCGGCGCTGCGCCCGCGCGTGAAGGAGCCGCCCCTGGAATACGAGCCGTGGCAGCCCAAGTGACGCACCAGGTGATGCAGACCACGACGACGGAGGCCGCGCCGCCGAAGGCGGTTCAGCGCTGGTCGGCGTCCGACTATGCGAAGAACGGCCGCTTCGTGCAGGAGATGGCCGGACCGGTCTTTGCCATGCTGGCGCCGAAGTCAGGCGAGCGCATCCTCGATCTCGGCTGTGGCGACGGGACGTTGACGGCCGAGATCAAGGCCGCGGGCGCCGACGTGCTCGGCGTCGACCTCAGCGACGAGTTGCTCGCCGTGGCACGTATGAAGGGCCTCGCCGTACGGAAGCTCGACGGCCATGCGCTCGACTTCGTCCAGGAGTTCGACGCGGTGTTCTCCAACGCGGCCCTCCATTGGATGCGGGCGCCCGACCTCGTCATCGCGGGTGTGGCGCGCGCGCTGAAACCGAAGGGCCGCTTCGTCGGAGAGCTCGGCGGCCACGGCAATGTCGCGGCGATCGCTACGGCGATGCGGGCCCTCGGCAAGGCGCGGGGGGGCGATCCGGGCCTGGTCGCGCCTTGGTTCTTTCCGACTGTGGAGGATTATGCCGGCCTCCTGGCGAAGAATGGCTTCACCGTCCGTGAGATCGCGCTCGTGCCGCGCCCGACGCTGCTCAAGACGGGCATGGAGGGCTGGCTCAGGACCTTCGGCCGGTCCTTTTTCGACCAGTTTCCGGAGCCGGAGCGGACTGCGGCCCTCGACGAGGCCCTGGAACTGCTGCGCCCGTCCTTGTGCGATAGTCAGGGCCGATGGACCGCCGACCACATCAGGCTTAGATTCAGCGCCGAGCGCGGCGCCTAAGGGTGGGGCTTGCATGCCACACCGTTGCCCCAATGATCGAACAGGGCTTGAGGCGAGAGGGGGCATCCGGTGGGCAGCAATCGGTCACCGGCCATGAGGTGTGCGGCATGACGCGAGGCAAGAGGCTCCCGACACATGGAACGGCCCGTGGCCGCGTTCTGGCAGCGGCCTTTCTGGCGGCCGCATTCATCCTGCCGGCAGGGCTTGCGCAGGCCGAGATCATCAAGAACAAGGTCGCTGTGTTCGCCGCGCTGGACAAGGTGACGGGCCGCATCTCGCATCTGGAGATTTCGATCAACAATACGGTGGAGTTCGGCGCACTCAAGGTGACGCCGCGGGTCTGCGACACGCGCCCCCCGACGGAACCGCCAAACACCACGTCATTTGTCGAGGTAGATGAGCTCAAGCTCACCGGCGAGGAGCACAGGATCTTTACGGGCTGGATGTTCGCCGAGAGCCCCGGGCTTCACGCCGTCGAGCACCCGGTCTTCGACGTCTGGCTCACGAGCTGCAAGACGCCGGAGGGGGGCACACCGGCTGAGAGCGCCGCGAACACGCCTGCGGAGCCAGCGCCGGCCCCAGCCGCAGAGCCCGAACCTGCACCGGCTCCGCCGCCGGCGGAG
>CAYUTT010000297.1:0-3289 GCA_964447575.1 uncultured Methyloceanibacter sp. | reverse complement strand
CAGAGCTTGCGGCCGCTGGCCCGTGACGCTGCCGCCGATATCGACCTCCGCATCCATCAGCTTCGACGGGGTGCCCTTGGCGCGGGCAACGAGCGCGACGTCGGAACCGCCGGCTTGGCCGCTCAACTCGAGCCTGGCGTCGGTGAGATCGCCGTCGCGGTCCGCCACAAGCCCCGCGTGGAGATCGAGGGGCGCGAGCGCCGAGAGGTGCTGCGATTTCGTCACGTCCTGGGAAAAACCGAGCAGGTGGGACAGCACCCGGAGGCTATCGGTGGTCTGCGCTTGCAGCGTCAGGTCCACGCGACCGCTCGGGGCATCGGCCACGCTCGCGATGCGGCCCTTGCCGTTGAGGGCAATAGCGCCGGGCGCGAGAAAATCGAGCGCCTCGACATCGAGGGTGCCGTCCACCAGGGCAAGCTTCGCATCGAGGGCGCCGGGCGGAATGTTGGGCAAGAGGAGCTCGCCGACTTTCAGGGTGGCGCGCACGTCGTCGTCGCGGATTTGCGCAAGGAGGTTCGAGCCGCCGGCTTGCGGCGCAGCCTCGCCCTTCTCGTTCGCCGAGAGCCACGCGCTCCAGATCGGCCCGTCGCCGAGGACCTCCCGTAAATCGAGGCGATCGCTGTCGAGGCTCACCTCGATCAGGTTCGTGTCGCCCGCCTGGTAGTGGAGACGCCCGCGGAATTTGGTGCCGCTCACCTCGCCAAGCGCATCGGCAAGCTTGAGCTCGCCGTCGCCGATGGTGGCGAAGGCCGAAAGGGAGAAATCTCCCGAAGCCTGTCCCGTCATGCCGCGGTCGCCGGCGGTCCAGCGTGTCAGCGCGCGTAAGCCTGTGCCCTCGATCTCGACAGGCCCGGTGAAGAGAGGCCCTATGGCGCCTGGCTGCAGACGCCCCGACACGGCGATCCGGTTGCCGCCGGGCAGCGTCGCCTTTAGCCGCTCGATGGTGACGCCGCCGTCGCGGCTCGCCAGCTCCATGCCGAGGCCGCCGACGAGATCGCCGCCGATCCCTGCCTGCTCGATATCGACTGTGAGCGTGCCCGCGCCGATCTTTGCCGCCTCGTCGAGCACCCACTCGGCGAACATATAGAGGACCGCGGCGGGCGCCGGCTTCTTGTCCCCGGCCGGCGCACCGAACAGCGCATCGAGATCGATCCAACGCGCGGCGACTGAGCCCTCCGCCTTGAAGGGCTGGCCAAAATCAAGCGCGAGACTGCCGCTCAAGATTTGCGGGCGTCCGTCGGCGTGGATGGTGAGATCGAAGTCTGGAAGCTCGGCCCGGTCGAGGGTCGCCTGCAGCGGGCCCTTCAGTTCGACGAAGGAGGCTGCATCGCGCGGGCCACTTGCCTCGGTCCCCTCCGCTACCGCCGTGCGCACGCCAGGCTCCGCTCCCTGCTCAGTGTCCGGCGCCTGCGTCTCATCAGCCGCCGCCGTGGACAGCGCGGCATCGAGCGCGGCCATGCGCATGACCAAGGTGCCGTCATAGGCGGGCCTGTCGCCGAGACCCGTCACGCTGCCGTCAAGCTGATAGGTCGTCTCACGGCCAGGATCCCGCAAGGCGGCCTTCAGGCGGAAGCGGCCGGCGGCGTCCATGGCGCCGGTGGAGAAGCGCAAGGCCTGGCGCCGGCCCTCGAAATCATACTCGGCAAGGACCTTGTAGGGACCCGAAAGCGACGATCCGCTCGCCTCGCCGTCGATATCGGTGAAGACGAATTTCCGAACGCCGTCCTTGACGATCTCGATCGTGCCACCGCTGACGCGCACGGAATCGAGCAGCACGTCCTTCGGTGCGAACGGGACCGCGACGCCGGGGCGGCCGACATCGCGCCAATTGCCGGTCCCGTCCGCCTTCAGCTCAAGACGCAAGGTCGGATCGACGATGGTGAGCTGGTGCGCCTCGACCGCGCCGGTCAGGAGCGTGCCGACATTGAGCCGCGCTTCGAGCGACTTCGCCTCGAGGAAGGGCTTCTCCAAGCTCCCATCCTCGCTCGCCACCTTCACGTCGTCGAATTTCAGCTCGGGTGCCGGCAACAGGACGAGATGCACATCGCCCTCGACCCGGACCTCGCGGCCGAGCAGCTTGCTCGCCTGTTCCTCGAAGGCGGGACGATAGTCGTTCCAGTCGATGAAGAGCGGCGCGGCAAACAGCGCACTCAACACGAGAATGAACAACGCCGTCAGTGTGAGCAGAAGCGAGTTCACCGATATCTCTGCCTAAGGCCCGAACGCGGACACACAATTCCGCAGCGAAGCGGCAAGGATGCGGCCCCGCGACCCCAAATCATGCTACCGCAAAAATCTTGCCAGGATTGAGGATATTCAAAGGATCGAGCGCCTTTTTTATGGCAATCATTACCTCGACACCTAGGCCATGTTCCGCCGCCAAATAGGCGATCTTGCCCTGGCCCACGCCGTGCTCGCCGGTGCACGTCCCCTCGAAACGGAGCGCCCGCTCGACCAGGCGATCGAGAAAGGCCTGGACCCGGGCGCGCTCCTGGGCGTCCTCGGGGTCGATAAGGGGCATCACATGGAAATTGCCGTCGCCCACATGGCCGACGATGGGGGCGAGGAGCCCCAATTTCTCGATATCCTGCTTCGTCTCGGCGACGCAGGCCGCAAGCGCGGAGATGGGCACGCAGACATCGGTGGCGATCAGCTCGGTGCCGGGTTTCAGGCCCCGCGCGGCCCAATAGGCATCATGGCGCGCTTGCCAGAGCTTGGTGCGGTCCTCCTGGCGTTCGGCCCAGGTGAGATCGCCGCCGCCTTCCGCCGCAGCGATGGCGGCGAAGGTCTCCACCTGCTCGCGCGTGCCGGCCTCGGTGCCGTGGAACTCAAGGAACAATGTCGGTAATTCCGGCAGTGTGAGGCGCGAATAGGCATTGCAGCCCCGGATCTGCACTTCGTCGAGGAGCTCGATGCGGGCGAGCGGCAGCCCCATCTGGAGCGCGGCGATGGTGGCGTTGCAGGCGCCTTCCAGGCTGTCGAAGGTGCACATGCCGGCGAGAATGGATTCGGGAATGCCGTACAGCTTGAGGGTCAGCGAGGTGATGACGCCGAGCGTGCCTTCGGAGCCGACGAGGAGCCGCGTGAGGTCGTAGCCTGCGGCGGATTTCCGCGCCCGGCCCCCCGTGGTGACGATGCGGCCGTCGGCGAGCACCGCAGTCAGACCCAGCACCAGATCGCGCATGGTGCCATAGCGCACGGCGTTGGTGCCCGAGGCGCGCGTCGCTGCCATGCCGCCGAGGCTCGCATCGGCGCCGGGGTCGACGGGAAAGAACAGGCCGGTGTCGCG
>CAYUTT010000296.1:0-3300 GCA_964447575.1 uncultured Methyloceanibacter sp. | reverse complement strand
CATGGCGACCATGGACATGATCAAGCATGCGGGCGGCACGCCGGCGAACTTCCTCGACGTGGGCGGCGGCGCTTCGCCTGAGCGCATCGCCACGGCGCTGAAGCTCGTCCTGTCGGACGCCAACGTGAAGGCCGTGCTGGTCAACATCTTCGCCGGCATCAATCGCTGCGACTGGGTGGCGAAGGGCGTGGTCCAGGCTTGCGAGACCGTGGACGTCAAGGTGCCGCTCGTCGTGCGCCTGGCCGGCACCAACGTGGAAGAGGGCCGCAAGATTCTGGCCGAGAGCGGGCTGAAGCTGATCACCGCGGATACTCTGGCGGAAGCCGCCGAGAAGTCCGTGGCGGCGTGCCAGGGCAAGTTGCGCGCGGCTTAAGTCCAAAGGTCATCGGAGAGACAAAAGTATGAGCATTCTGATCGACGAAACCACGCCGGTGATCGTGCAAGGCATGACCGGCGACAAGGGCACCTTCCACGCGAAGGAGATGATCGCCTACGGCACCAATGTCGTCGGCGGCGTCACGCCCGGCAAAGGCGGCGGCCGGCACCTCGACCGTCCGCTGTTCAACACCGTGAAGGAGGCCGTGAAGGAGACCGGTGCGACCACGTCCATCACCTTCGTGGCGCCCGCTTTCTGCTCCGACGCCATCATGGAGGCGGCCGACGCCGGCATCCGGCTGATCTGCTCGATCACCGACGGCATTCCGGCCCAGGACATGATGCGCGTGAAGCGCTACCTGATGCGCTATCCCAAGGACCGCCGGACGATGATGGTCGGGCCGAACTGCGCGGGCATCATCAGCCCCGGCAAGGCCATGCTCGGCATCATGCCGGGCCACATCTATCTGCAGGGCAAGGTCGGGGTCATCTCGCGCTCCGGCACGCTCGGCTACGAGGCCGCCTCGCAGATGAAGGCCAAGGGCATCGGTATCTCCACCTGTGTCGGCATCGGCGGCGACCCGATCAACGGCTCGTCGTTCCTCGATCACCTCGCGCTGTTCGAGGAGGACCCCGAGACTGAGGCCGTGGTGATGATCGGCGAGATCGGCGGTCCGCAAGAGGCCGAGGCTTCCGCCTGGATCAAGGACAACATGTCGAAGCCGGTGGTCGGCTTCGTCGCTGGCCTGACCGCTCCGAAGGGGCGGCGCATGGGCCATGCCGGCGCCATCATCTCGGCGGCCGGCGACAGCGCCGCCGAGAAGGCCGAGATCATGCGCTCCTGCGGGCTCACCGTTGCGCCCAATCCGAGCGAGTTCGGCTCGACCGTGGCGAGCGTGCTCAGGGCCTAAGGGAGGCGCCGGGGCCGATCGGCAACTCCGATCGGCGGGTCCGGCCTGTTCCCAAACTTCCGAAGGCTGCGGGTGGGGATTAAGCGCCCACCCGCCCTTCGTCTGCGGCGAAGCTGGCGCCAAGGGGACAGGGATGCCGGGCGATTTTTGGCCCGGTCCAACCGACGGAAGCCGATCCTCACGATCGGAGTGCCCAGCGTTGCCATGAACGAGGACCGAACACAGCCACTCTCCGAGACCGCGCCGGGCGCGGCCGCGCTCATCACGGGCACGTCGGCCAAGGACGCCGCCGATATTTTGTTCGAGCTCCTCATGCAGGTGGTGCGCCGTCATCAGCCCGAGATCGAGGGCGTGTTCAAGGGCGGCGCCAATATCTCGGACTTCTCGCCGGAATTGATGGCCCGGGCGCTCCAGGCGCAAGGCCTCTGGTTCCAACTGCTCTCCATCGCCGAGCAGAACGCGGCCATGCGCCGGCGCCGCCATATCGAGCGCACGCGCGGACGCGATGCGCTGCGCGGCACGTTCGATCATGTGCTGGCCGAAGCCGCCAAGGACCGTATCCCCCCCAAGGAGATCGAGGATCTTTTGCGGAACTTGCGCATCCGTCCGGTCATCACCGCGCATCCCACGGAGTCGAAACGCGTCACGGTGCTGGAGAAGTACCGCAAGATCTATCTCCTTTTGCTTGAACTTGAGAATGCGCGATGGACGGAGCGCGAGCGGCAGGCGCTGCTTGACGACATAAGCGATCAGATCGAGCTCGTATGGATGACCGGCGAACTGCATCTGGAGAAACCGACGGTCGAGCACGAGGTCTCGCGCGGTCTCCACTTCTTCGACGAGACCCTGTTCGAGAGGGCCCCGGAGATGCTGGCGCTGCTCGACGGCGCGCTTGAGCGTTACTACCCGGGCGAGAGCTTCGAGCTGCCGCCGTTCTTCCAGTTCGGCTCCTGGATCGGCGGCGACCGCGATGGCAACCCTCATGTCACGACGCAGGTCACGGGCTGGGCCTTGCGGCAGAATGCGCTCGCCGCGCTCCGGCACTACCGCGAGCGCATCGTCAGTCTCGCGCGCATGCTGTCCATCACCGAGCGGGCGCTGCCCGTCCCTGAGGGTTTTCGCGGCGCGCTGGCGCATGCGCTCAAGACGAGCGGCGAGGCGGAGGTAATCGCCCGCCGAAATCCGGGCGAGCCCTATCGCCAATTCCTCACCTGCGTGCTGCGCAAGCTCGATGCCACCGTGCGGCGTGCGCAAGGAGAGGAGCTTCCGCTGGGCGCGCCGCATTACGCCAATGCCGACGAGCTGATCCACGATCTGCACCTCGTCGAGCGGGCGCTGACCGAAGCGAACAGCCCGTCCGTCGCAGCGGATCTGGTGCGGCCGGTGCGCCATGCCGTCGAGCTGTTCCGCTTCTCGACCGTGCGCCTCGATCTGCGCGAGAACACCACGCGCACCACCCAAGCCCTGCAGGCGATGTGGTGGGCGAGCGCCGGGCACGGCGAGGGCAATCCGCCAGACGCCGGCACGCGCGAATGGCGGGCTTGGCTCCTGCGCGAGCTTGCGAGGCCCCTTACCCACGAACGCGTCATCGGCGAATTGCCGATTGAAGCCAAGGACCTCATCGCCATGTTCGCGCAAGCTGCGGAGATGCGCCGCGGACTCGACCGCGACGCCTTCGGCTCCTTCATCCTCTCCATGACGCGCTCGGTGGACGACATTCTCGGCGCCTATCTTCTCGCCAAGGAGGGGGGCCTGTTCCTCGACGCCACGGGCACGGAGATTTGCGCATTGCCCATCGTGCCCTTGTTCGAGACCATCGCGGATTTGCGCGCGGCGCCCGCCATCATGCGCGAGGCGCTTGCCATTCCGCTGATCCGCCGCTCCACCCATTGGCAGGGCGGCTTGCAAGAGGTGATGATCGGCTATTCGGACTCGAACAAGGACGGCGGCTTCGTGGCGTCGAACTGGGAACTGGCCAAGGCGCAGGTCAGCCTGACGCGCGTCGGCGAGGAAG
>CAYUTT010000295.1:0-3306 GCA_964447575.1 uncultured Methyloceanibacter sp. | reverse complement strand
CCGATCATCTCCAACTTCAAGGAGGGGCTGTCGGTGCTCGAGTACTTCAACTCGACCCACGGCGCCCGCAAGGGTCTCGCCGACACCGCTCTGAAGACGGCGAACTCCGGCTACCTGACGCGCCGTCTCGTCGACGTGGCGCAGGATTGCATCGTCACCGAAGAGGATTGCGGCACGACGGAAGGTATCACCGCCCGCGCCATCCTCGAGGCCGGCGAAGTGACCGTGTCGCTCGGCCAGCGCGTGCTTGGCCGGTCCGCCGCCGACAACGTCAGGGATCCGTCCACCGGCGAGGTCCTCGTCAAGGCCAGTGAGCTGATCGAGGAGGAGCACGTCGAGGCGATCGAGAACGCGCGGGTCCAGGAGATCCGCATCCGCTCGGCGCTGACTTGCGAGACCCGCAACGGTATCTGCGGCAAGTGCTACGGGCGCGATCTCGCCCGCGGCACGCCCGTCAATATGGGCGAGGCCGTCGGCGTCATCGCGGCGCAGTCGATCGGAGAGCCGGGCACCCAGCTCACCATGCGCACCTTCCATCTGGGTGGTGTGGCGAGTTCCAAGGTGGTCGATCAGTCTTCGCTCGAATCGAACTTCGACGGCGTGGTGAAGATCAAGCAGCGCAATGTGGTCGAGGATTCCCAGGGCCGGCTCATGGTCATGGGCCGCAACACGGCGATCGTGATCGTGGACGAGGATGGCAGCGAGCTTGCCGTCCACCGTTTGCCTTACGGCACGCATCTGCGCGTGGACGAGGGCGCGCGCGTCAAGCGCGGCGATCGACTCGCGGAGTGGGATCCCTATACGCGTCCGGTGCTCACGGAAATCGAGGGTACGGTCGAGTTCGAGGACCTGGTCGAGGGCGTATCCGTCAGCGAGCAGCGCGACGAGGCCACCGGCATCACCAACAGCGTGATCATCGACTGGCGCGCCTCTCCGCGCGGTGTCGACCTCAGGCCGGCCATGGCGATCAAGGACAAGAAGGGCAAGATCGGCAAGCTCTCGCGGGGCGGCGAAGCGCGTTACCTGCTTCCCGTCGACGCGGTGCTGTCGGTGGAGCCGGGCCATGAGGTGAAGGCCGGCGACGTGCTGGCCCGCATCCCCATGGAGAGCGCCAAGACTCGCGACATCACGGGCGGCCTGCCGCGCGTGGCGGAGCTGTTCGAGGCGCGGCGGCCCAAGGACCACGCGATCATCGCGGAGATCTCGGGCATCGTGCAGCTTGGCCGCGACTACAAGAACAAGCGGCGCATCACCATCGTGCCTGACGACGAGAGCCAGGAGCCGGTCGAGTTCCTCATCCCCAAGGGCCGGCATCTGACGGTGCAGGAGGGCGATCGCATCGAGAAGGGCGAGTACCTGCTCGACGGCCATCCGGCGCCGCACGACATTCTGGCCATCAAGGGCGTTGAGGAGTTGGCCAACTATCTCGTCAACGAGATCCAGGAGGTCTATCGGCTGCAGGGCGTGACCATCAACGACAAGCATATCGAGGTCATCGTCCGGCAGATGCTCCAGAAGACCGAGGTCAGCGATCCGGGCGACACCGAGTTCCTCAAGGGCGAGCAGGTCGACCGAATCGACTTCGAGGATGCCAACGTGGCGGCCGAGGCCAATGGCGGGAGGCCCGCCTCGGGCCAGCCGGTCCTGCTCGGCATCACCAAGGCGAGCCTCCAGACGCGGTCGTTCATCTCGGCGGCCTCGTTCCAGGAGACCACCAGGGTGCTCACCGACGCCGCGGTCAACGGCAAGATGGATGCGCTGGAGGGCCTGAAGGAGAATGTGATCGTCGGCCGACTCATTCCGGCCGGTACCGGCGGCATGCTCTCCAGGCTCAACAGAATCGCCGCCCATCGCGACGACCTGATCCTCGAGGAGCGGCAGCGGTCCGACGACGAGGCGCTTGCGCACGAAGGCGGCGAAGAGGGGGCCGAAGAGGCCGAGGAGGGCGCCTCGGCCTAACGGAATCGGATCCATCGGGGGCCAGAGCGCCAAGATAGTCCCCAATTTGGCGCCCGGCCTTCGAAATCCGGCAGTTCAGCCTTGACGATAGAAGAATCTGCCTGATAAAAACGCCCACTTTTCGCGGCAGGCGGTAGCCCAAAACTGAATGGTTGCCTTCGGGCGCGGGTTAGACGCTGCCAGGACTAACCGGGATCAAATCGGGGTCAAGATCTTGGGGGCTAACGCCCTCCAAGATCCTCTGTATTGAGGCGCTGAAGACGCGAGGGTTCCTCGCAACTTCGGCTCTAGTGATGTGGGCATCCGCCCAGCAATGATGATTGGACGCTAAGGGCCGCCATGCCGACGATTCAACAATTGATCCGCAAGCCGCGCCGCCAGCCGGTGAAGCGGAATAAGGTGCCCGCCATGCAGGCCTGCCCGCAAAAGCGGGGTGTCTGCACGCGCGTCTACACCACGACCCCGAAAAAGCCGAACTCGGCGCTCCGGAAGGTGGCCCGCGTGCGGCTCACCAATCAGATGGAAGTGACGAGCTACATTCCCGGCGAGGGTCACAACCTGCAAGAGCACTCGGTGGTGATGATCCGCGGTGGGCGCGTCAAGGACCTTCCCGGCGTGCGCTACCACATCATCCGCGGCGTGCTCGACACCCAAGGCGTCAGCGCCCGACGGCAGCGGCGTTCGAAATATGGAGCCAAACGGCCCAAGTAATTGGGCCGTTTTTCGCGTCTTTAGGAAAACGGAACGAACCAAATGTCGAGGCGGCACAGAGCGGACAAGCGCGAGATCATTCCCGATCCCAAGTTCGGGGACATCGTGCTCACGAAGTTCATGAACAGCATCATGAAGGAAGGCAAGAAATCCGCCGCCGAGCGGATCGTCTATGGCGCGCTCGATCAGATGGAGCAGAAGGCCAAGCAGAACCCGATCGAGCTGTTCCACGAGGCGCTGCGCAACGTCATGCCGGCGCTCGAGGTTCGCTCCCGCCGCGTCGGTGGCGCCACCTATCAGGTTCCGGTCGAGGTCAGACTCGATCGCCGTCAGGCGCTCGCCATCCGCTGGATCATCTCCGCGGCGCGCGGGCGCAACGAGAACACCATGGTCGAGCGGCTCTCCGGCGAGTTGCTCGATGCCGTCAATAACCGCGGTACCGCGGTGAAGAAGCGCGAAGACACGCACCGCATGGCGGAAGCGAACCGCGCGTTCTCGCACTATCGCTGGTAATCAGCTTAATCGCCGACGTGTGTCGGCTTTAAAGACCGCCGTTCCCCGTGGACGGCGGTCTAAACACGGACAGAATTGTCATGCCACGCCAGTATAAAATCGAAGATTATCGTAACTTCGGCA
>CAYUTT010000294.1:0-3323 GCA_964447575.1 uncultured Methyloceanibacter sp. | reverse complement strand
ACGACGCTGACATTCTCCACGTCGTAGAGAGATTCGCCCTTGAGCAGGCCCGAGTCGCTCAACAGGCGTTCGACATGCTCGTTGCCCGCCTCGGTGAGTGTCACGTGACGGGTCTTCTCGTCGAGCTCGTAGTCTTCCTCCGAGAGCTTCGGAATGAACACGTCGATCGTCGTATAGAAATCGGAGCGGTCGTCCAGCGGCCCGGAAATGATGAGCGGCGTGCGCGCCTCGTCGATCAGGATGGAATCCACCTCGTCGACGATGGCGTAGTAGTGGCCCCGCTGAACCATCTCGCTGTCGGCGTACTTCATGTTGTCGCGGAGATAGTCGAAGCCGAACTCGTTGTTCGTGCCGTAGGTGACGTCGCAGCCATATTGCTCTTTCCGCTGCGCGTCGTTGAGATCGTGCACGATGGTGCCGACGGTGAGCCCCAGGAATTCGTAGACGGAACCCATCCAGGCGGCGTCGCGCTTTGCCAAGTAGTCGTTCACGGTGATCACGTGCACGCCGCGGCCGGCAAGCGCGTTCAGATAGACGGCGAGCGTGGCAACCAGCGTCTTGCCCTCGCCGGTCTTCATCTCGGCGATGCGGCCTTCATGCAGCACCATGCCGCCAATGAGCTGCACGTCGAAGTGGCGCTGGTGAAGGGTACGCTTGGCGGCTTCTCGGACGGTAGCGAAAGCTTCCGGCAACAGATCGTCGAGCGTCTCGCCGGCGGCGAGCCGCTTGCGGAACGCCTCCGTGCGGCCGCGGAGCTGCTCGTCGGAAAGCGCGGCGACCTCGGGCTCCAAGGCGTTGATGGCGGCGACCGCGGTTGCGTACTTCTTGACCTTGCGCTCGTTGGAGGAGCCGAAAACCTTGGTGGCGAAGGCGCCGAAGGAAAGCATCGATCTAAAGCCTCTTATGGCATGAGCCGGGCCGCCCGGGGCTTCGCGCTGAAGCCCCTCAGGTCCTTGGCTGCTTGCGAGCGGCGTCCCCAGTGGCGATCGCCATCCCCTTCGCGGAAACGACGAAAAATGCCGGGGATCAACGCGGTTGAGACATAAGAGGCGCCCTTATCCTTGTCAACGCAGCCTGCTCGGTGCCGTCCGAGGCATCGGCGCTACGCCCGGACTTGGTCCGGGCGCTTCGCCGCTGCGTCCTGGCTGCAAGGAGGGCTGCGAAGAGCCCGCTTAAGCCGGTTCCTTGGTGGCGGCGGCGGCGCCTGCCTTGCCGATCTGGTCGAGATGGTGCTGCAGCGACAGCTTGCTCAGGCTCTCGATTGGCAGATTGACGAAGATCGAGATGCGCTGGGTGAGCATGCGGAAGCAATCGTCGAAGGCGAATGCCTTCTCGGCCTCGGTGCCTTCGACCGCCGCAGGGTCGGGCAGACCCCAATGGGCGGTCATGGGCTGGCCGGGCCAGATGGGGCAGACCTCGTTCGCCGCATTGTCGCAGACCGTGAATACGAAATCGAGCTTGGGGGCATCGGGCCCGCTGAACTCCTCCCACGACTTCGAGCGGAGGCCCGAGACATCGTAGTTCGTCTTGCGCAAGAGGTTGAGCGCCAAGGGATTGACCTCGCCCGTCGGCATGCTGCCGGCGCTGTAAGCGTGGAACTTTCCTTGTCCCAGCCTGTTCAGGATGCACTCCGCCAGGATCGAGCGCGCGGAGTTGCCCGTGCACAGGAACAGGACGTTGAGGGGATCGCTTCTGTCTGCGGCTGTCATGGCACTTCCTCCGGATACTTTCTTATTCCGAGCAGCACGCCGCGAGCGTCTGCTCGATCACGGGGCTGCAGATGGCGGGCTTTCCCTGGCAGCAGTCCTCGACCAGGAAGGAGAGGAGCGCGCGCGTGCCTTGAAGATCGACCGCGTAGATCACCGAGCGGCCTTCTCTGTGGGCCTGCACGAGATTGGCCCGAGAGAGGATGGCCAGGTGCGAAGACATGGTGTTGTGCGGCACTTGGAGCGTGCGGGCGATGTCGCCTGCCGCCAAGCCGCTGCGTCCGGCGCGGATGAGGAGCCGGAATACCTTGAGCCGGCTTTCCTGCGCCAGGGCGCCTAAAGCCGAGACTGCGCCGTGTATGTCCATATTTCGAGAAATATCGAAAGAATGGCTTCGCGTCAATTCCTGCCGCTTGGCAATGGCGGGGCCCAAGGCTAAACATGCGCGGGGGAAGCGCCCAAACCCGCCGGCTGGCCGTTCATGTGGAGCGTGCCTGGCCCGCGCAGAACACGAGGATAATCCTGTGAGAATCTGGTCAGCCCTGCTGCTTTTCGCAGCATCCATCGCATTCGTGCCGCTGTCGGCCGCCGCCGACGATGCCGTCGTGGCGCGGGTCGATGGCGTCGACATCAAGCAGTCCGATCTCGACTTCGCGGCCTCCGAGGTCGGTCCAAGGCTCGGAAACTACCGCCCCGAGGATCGCAAACGCGTGCTCCTGCAGTTCGTCATCGAGAACGAGTTGATGGCGTCGGCCGGCGCGGAAAACAATCTGGATAAGGCCGACACGTTCAACGAGCGGGTAAAATATCACACGCGGCGCGCGCTGCGCGATGCCTACTTCGACGCGAGTATCACGGGCGCGGTAACGGACGCGGACGCGAAGAAGATCTATGACGAGAAGATCGCCAATATGAAGCCGGAGCAGGAGGTGCATGCACGCCACATCCTGGTCGAGAGCGAAGAAGAGGCGAAAGAGGTCAAGGAGCGCCTGAAGAAGGGCGAGGATTTTGCCGCGCTCGCCAAGGAGAAGTCCAAGGACACGAATGCGGAAGGCGGAGACCTCGGCTTTTTCACCCGCGGTCAGATGCTGAAGCCGTTCGAGGACGCAGCCTTCGCGTTGGACATCGGCGAGCTCTCCGATCCGGTCCAGACGCAGTTCGGCTGGCACATCATCAAGGTCGAGGAGAAGCGGGACCAGGAGCTGCCGAGCTTCGAGGAGGTCAAGGAAGCCATCCTCACGCAGCTCGTGGCGCAAAAGGCCCAGGTCGTCATTACGGGCTTGCGCGATGCCGCCAGCATCGAGATCGTCGATCCGGAGCTCAAACGGTCGATGGACGATGCGGCGCTGCGCGGCGAAGCGCCTGCCTTGCCTGAGGAAGAGACGGACGAGGACCACTAGGCCGGTCGCAGGGAAAGCCTTGGCCAAGATCTCGCCGTTCGCGCCCGAGCGCCTGTCCAGACTTCCGGTCATCGACGGCGTCCGGATGGCCGCTTGCGCGGCCGGAATCCGCTATCCGGGACGCGTGGATCTGCTGCTTGCGCTGTTCGACCCGGCAACGACCGTCGCCGGCGTGCTCACGCGCTCCAAGACCGCTTCGGCGGCGGTCGACTGGTGC
>CAYUTT010000293.1:1424-3343 GCA_964447575.1 uncultured Methyloceanibacter sp. | reverse complement strand
CCCGCGGTGCCGGACATGACGGGACGCCGCTCGCCGGCGGAGCTTGCCATCGAGCGGGCGAGCAGGCTCGAAGGCGTGCCCTTCGACCGCGCCAACTACGAGACGGTGACCGAGGCGGAGCGGCTCTCCGACTTGCTGGAAGCCGCGCGCTACCAGGGCCATTTCGCCTTTAGGGTGAAGCTCAACGCCGCCGATCCCATGCAGGGCGAGCTCGTGGGCGTGGCGCTCGCGCTCGTGCCCGGACACGCGGCCTATGTGCCGCTTGCGCACCGCGCGGGCGACGGGCTCGATCTCGGCGGCGACGGCGCGGTCGAGCAGATGAAGATGCGCGAGGGCCTCGATCTCTTGAAGCCGATCCTCGAGGACGAGGCCGTTCTCAAGATCGTGCAGAACGCGAAGTTCGACATGGTGGCGCTGGCGCGCTACGGCATTGCGCTCACGGCCATCGACGATCCCTGCCTCATGTCCTATGCGCTCGATGCCGGGCGCGCCGAGCATCTGCCGGGTGCGCTTGCGGGCTCGCTGCTCGGCTATACCTGCCTGACCGAGAAGGAGGTGCTGGGCTCGGGCAAATCGGCGGTCGGCTTCGACCGGGTCGACGTGGCCCGCGCCGCGGAATTCGCGGGCGAGGAGACCGATATCGGTCTCAGGCTCTGGACGATCCTCAAGCCAAGGCTCGCCTCGGAGTCCGTCACCACCGTGTACGAGACGCTGGAGCGGCCGCTTCAGCCGGTCCTCGCCGAGATGGAGCGCGCCGGCATCAAGGTGGAGCGGTCGACGCTCGCGAGCCTGTCAGGCTCCTTCGCCCAGACCATCGCGCGGCTCGAGGACGAGATCCGGGCGCTTGCCGGCGAGGAGTTCAATATCGGCTCCCCGAAGCAGCTCGGCGAGATCCTGTTCGACAAGATGAGCCTCCCCGGGGGGCGCCGCACCAAGACCGGCGCCTGGAGTACGGACGCGGCCGCGCTCGAAGAGCTTGCCGCGGAAGGCCATGACCTGCCGCGCAGAGTGCTCGACTGGCGCCTGCTCGCCAAGCTCAAGAGCACCTACACGGACGCGCTCCCCGCCTATATCCATCCCGAGACGGGCCGCGTGCACACGTCCTACGTGCTTGCCTCCACCACGACGGGACGGCTCGCCAGCCAAGAGCCGAACCTTCAGAACATCCCGGTGCGCACGGCGGAAGGCCGCTCGATCCGCAAGGCCTTCGTGGCCGAGAAGGGCAAGAAGCTGATCTCGGCGGACTACAGCCAGATCGAGCTTCGCGTGCTTGCCCACATGGCCGACACGCCGACCCTCGCACAAGCCTTCGCCGACGGCCTCGACATTCACGCCATGACGGCGAGCGAGATGTTCGGCGTGCCGATCGAGGGCATGAACCCCGCCATCCGCCGCCGGGCCAAGGCCATCAATTTCGGCATCATCTACGGCATCTCGGCCGTGGGGCTCGCGGCGCAGCTCGGCATCTCGCGCAGCGAGGCCGGCGCGTATATCAAGACCTATTTCGAGCGCTTCCCCGGCATCAAGGACTACATGGAGGCGATGAAGGCGGAGGCGCGGCGCACCGGCTACGTCAAGACGCTGTTCGGGCGGAAAGTGCACTACCCCGAGATCAACACCAAGAACCCGAGCTTGCGCGGCAATTACGAGCGCGCGGCGATCAACGCGCCGATCCAGGGCTCGGCCGCCGACATCATCCGCCGCGCCATGATCCGCATGGCGGCGGCGCTGTCAGAGGCTGGGCTCTCCGCGCGCATGCTGCTGCAGGTGCATGACGAGCTGATCTTCGAGGCGCCGGAGGATGAGGCCGACAAGACCATGGAGGTGGCGCAGGAGGTGATGGAGCGCGCGCCGGAGCCCGCGCTGAAGCTCAAAGTGCCGCTGAAGGTGGACGCCCGCGCCGCCGACAATTGGGAGGC
>CAYUTT010000293.1:0-1324 GCA_964447575.1 uncultured Methyloceanibacter sp. | reverse complement strand
GCTGCTTCGGCTACGTTGCAGGCCGCACTGCCAAACGGGTTGTTGAAATTGAAAGACGCCATCGGCTGCGCTAACGCCTTCATGGCCGGTTCGGCCGCGTTGTCGGCTGAGATTGTCACGTCTCTGAAATTCGCGGCGATGATCGCCTGAATCTTCTCGCGGTCCTCTTGGCTCAACCCATTCCACTCGCTGGCATTGACCTGGACGTCCATATGTTCCTCCCGTTTTGGTTGTATTTTATTACCATACAATCGAGGTTGGCCGAGGACAAGAGGTCCTGGAGCGGGGCGCCGGGCTAGCCGGCGGAACCACGGCCGCGAGGCAGTTGTTACGCACTTCAGAAAAGGAGGCCAGACATGGGCAGATGCGCGCAATGCGGCAACGATTACGACAAGAGCTTCGAGGTGGTCATGGCCGGCCGCACCGCGACCTTCGACTCATTCGAATGCGCCATCGCCGCGCTGGCGCCGACCTGCCCCCATTGCGGGGTGCGCATCGTCGGCCACGGGCGTGGAGCATGACGGTACCGTCTTCTGCTGCGCGCACTGCGCCAAGACGCAAGGCGTCACGGGCTTGCGCGACCGCGACTGACTAGCCCTTCCGCGGGCGGACCACGGCGACGATGTTGGTCTGCACCACGCCGTCGACCTTGGCGATGCCGTTGAGGATCGCCTTGTCGCCGTCGGGTGAGTCCTTGCAGTCGAGCTGGGCCACCAGCTTCTCGTCGGACAGCATCACCACATTGGCGAAGCTGCAGTTCTCCAGCGAGAGCTGCTTGATCTTATCGAGCGTGGCAGCGGCGTCGACGCCGCCCAGAAGCTCGATGAAGAGATAGATGTTCACCATGGCGCCGGCCTCCTCCCAGATTGACGACTTTTCCCGCCTGGCTCGCAGACCTTCAGCGTAAACTCTCGGACCCGCCAAGGAGGTCCCATGCGCCGCTTGCTCAGCCTGCTCCTCATTTTGTTTGCCGCAACCCCTGCGTTCGCGTTGCCCGCGCCCATGTCCGACGCGGAGCTTCTGGAGAAGAGCGACCTCGTCGCGCTGGTGCGCGTGCTGTCGGTGACCTGCACGGCCATCGGCACGGACGAGAGAACCGGCGAGGCGCTGCCGAGCTATCTGGCGCAGCTCGAAGTGCTGGAGGTGAAGAAGGGCGACGTGAAGCCCGGGGAGCAGGTGCTCGTGACCTGGACGGCGATCCCCAAGGGGATCCTCGGGCCTTGGGCCGTCGCCTACTTTCCCGGCGAGGAGGTGTGGACGCACCTGACCGCGCGGAGCGGCGGCATCACCTACGCCTCAACCTGGTGGAACGCCAAGGGCACGC
>CAYUTT010000292.1:0-3374 GCA_964447575.1 uncultured Methyloceanibacter sp. | reverse complement strand
GGGTGATGACCTCCTGGCTCGGCACGTCGACCACCTGCTCCATCATGTTGATCTTCCGCCCCACGCGGTCGATGAACGGGATGATCAGCGTGAGCCCCGGGCGGAGCGAGCGCGTATAGCGGCCGAAGCGCTCGACCGTGTAATTGTAGCCCTGCGGCACGATCTTGACCGCCGCGATGACGACGAAGACCAAGAGAACGAGCAACGCAAGCACGAAGATATCGAAGCCGAACATTCAGGCACCCTCCCGAGGCCGATCGCGGCGCATGCCGCGAGCTAAACTATCCCGCGCACGAAGATTGCGGCAGTCCATAAATGGAGGAGCCCAATCGGCGTTTTAAGAGGCGCCGCCCGACCCCGCCCGTTCTATGTGAAGGCTGTCACTCAATGCGGCAGGAGCTTCAAAATATCTTGCGCCGCAGCATCGGCTGCGGCGTCGGCCGCCTCGCCCCAATGCCGGTCGAGCGAGCCTTGGCGGACGACATTGACCTGGGTGACGTTGCCGAGCCGGTCACCTTCGGGACCGAAGATGGTCCAGTCGATGCGGACGCTCTCCTTGCCCCGCTCCGTAGGCGCCGTCCGGACCATGCCCTGGATCTCATAGGCGTTGATGGCCGGCGATCCCGTCACGGCGAACCCGTGGTCCAAGAGCCGGTTGGAGAGGGCCCGCTCGAGCGCATCCTCCCCGTCGCCCGGCGCCCCGACCACGTCGACATAGACGGTGCCCGATTCCGCACGCGCCGTACCAGCCGCCAGCAGCAAAAAGGCAATCGCCGCCACACGCCGCATTGATCGCCGCCCTTCTCTCACTGCGCGCTGCGGCGGCCCTTCAGCATGCCGGCGATGCTGAGATCTTCGTCGAGCGCGGGCCAATGGATGCCCATGGGCATGATCTCGTAGTCGGCCCGGTCGGCAGCCGACGCCCGCGACAGCCGAGGGTACCATTCGATCGGCGTGACGATCTTGCGGCCATCGGCAAGCGTGACCACCAGATCGGTCGGCGTGAACTCGACCGAGACGGCGCGAAGGTCGCCAACCTCAATTTCCAAAGTGCTCATGCCACGCCTTCAGAAGTTCTTCGCGATGGGTCTCAAGTGCGCGGATAATATCCCGAGCTCATGCGGTGGAAATCGGAAGTTCACCGCTATTGTCATGTCTTCCAGCCAAATCTTTAGCTCGCGATTGCCTGAGCGAACGTGGACATGGGGCGGCTCGCCGCCCTCGTTCGAGTAGAAAAAGACGCGATAGCGCCCCCATCGCAGCACCGTCGGCACGGGCGGTCCCTCCCGGACCGGATAGTTGCGCGCCGAAAGCTGCCTCGGCAAGCCGGGAAGAGCCTCAGCGAGTCCTCGGGTGCCGGCTCAAACCCAGCCCGCAAGCTCCCGCTCGATCAGGTGCACCAGCACGCGGATGCCGCCCTCGCTGTCGTTGAGGCAGGGGATGAAGCTGAACTTTTCCCCGCCATGCTCGAGGAAGATCTCCTTCGCCTCGACCGCGATCTCCTCCAGCGTTTCGACGCAATCGGCGGCGAAGCCCGGCGTGAGGATGGCGAGCCGCTTCACCCCGTCGCGGGCCAGCGCCTCCACCGTCTTGTCGGTATAGGGCTGAAGCCACTCCGCCCGGCCGAAGCGCGACTGGAACGTCGTCTTCAGTTTCTCGCCGAGCGGCCCCAGCGCCGCGCGCAAGGCGTCGCTCGTGTCCAAGCACTGACACTGATAGGGATCGCCCTTGTCCACATAATCCTTCGGCAGCCCGTGATACGACGCGAGGATCACCTCGGGCTCGAAGTCGAGGGTCTCGAGATGCGCGCGGATCGAGTCCGCGAGCGCCGCGATATAGACAGGGTCCTTGGGGTATGGCGGCACGGTGCGCAACGCCGGCTGCGCCCGCATCGTCTTGAGCTTGTCGAACACCGTGTCGTTGACCGTCGCCGTGGTCGCCGCCGCGTATTGCGGGTAGAGCGGAAACACCAGCAGCCGGTCGCAGCGCTGGGCCGCGAGCGCCTCGATGCGCGAGGCGATGGTGGGGTTGCCGTAGCGCATGGCCCAGTCGACGACGATCTCCTGGCGGTGGCCGAGCTGGTCTGCAACCTTCTCGGCCTGCGCGCGCGTGATGGTCCGCAACGGGGACTCGTCGAGCTCCTCGTTCCAGATGGAGCGGTAGGCCTCGCCGCTTCGCGACGGGCGTGTGGTGAGCACGATGCCGTTCAGGATCAGCCACCACAGCACGGGATTGACTTCGATCACGCGGCGGTCGGACAGGAACTCCTTGAGATAGCGCCGCATCGACCAATAGTCGGTGCCGTCCGGCGTGCCGAGATTGACGAGCAGCACGCCGATTCTGCCGAACGCCGGCTGCCCGTCGCGTTCGGCTTCCGCGAAGATGTCGGCGCGCGCGTCCTTATCCATGGGTCGCTCCATGGGAGCCTAGATAAGGCATCCGGTCCCGAGGGACTAGAGCCAGTCCACTCCCTCCTTAGGGGCAGGAAATGAGCTTCTCCGCGTCTTCGAGAATTCGCGCGTGATCGAAGGCGAGCGCGTGTTCCCGCCAGTCCGCGATCCACTCGGCGGCCGCGGCGTCGTCGCCTGCGGTGGGGGCCTGGTCGGCCGGCAGCCGCGCCAGATAGACGATGCCCACCGTATGTCCGCGCGGATCGCGGGCCGGGTCGGAGTACACCCCGACCAGCCGGAGGTCGCCGACCGTAAGCCCCGTCTCTTCGAGGGCCTCGCGGCGGCAGGCTTCCTCGACCGTCTCGCCGATATCGACGAGCCCGCCTGGCAGCGCGAAGGCGCCCTTGAATGGCTCGTTCTTGCGGCGGATGAGAAGCACACGGCCTCGCGGATCGTAGATCACGCAATCCGTCGTCAGTGCAGGCGTCTTCGGCAGTCCCATGGCGGGCAGTCTAGCAGATTGCGCGGCGAAGGACGCTCAGCGGTCGTCGCCCGCAAGCCGCCGCGATTCTCGGAGGGCCATTGCCAGAAGATAAGCGAGGAAGTCGAACCGCTTGGATCGCGCTACCTTCATCACGGCGGCGATCTGATCGGCAATCTGCTTCGCGTACTCGCGTGTGTCGCCACCTCCGGACGGAGGCGGATTCTCTGAATCAGACATCCACTTGCCCGGCGCTTCTGACCGGCCCCGAGGGCGCCGACTCAGCGTTCCTGTCATTGGCCACGACCGGTTGCTTTCGCATCCGGCTTTAGCACGAAGCAACCTGGCACACTAATTCAAATCGCTCAGGAATCTCTTCCATCTGACTGCGTAGCCGAACCGACGGCTCGAGAGCAAAGCGGCTCACCCCTTGGGTTGCGGCACGATCCGAATATAGGGCCGCGGCGATTTCCAGCCGTCCGGATAGATGGTCTTGGCCTCGT
>CAYUTT010000291.1:0-3375 GCA_964447575.1 uncultured Methyloceanibacter sp. | reverse complement strand
GGTGCCTCTCAGCGGCTCGCCGCCGACAATGCGGATACGGTCCATGACGACGTTCGCTCCCTCGCGAGGCAGATTGTCCCCGCACCTCGATTTCCCCGTACGCCGCCCCGCGGGCTCCGAGCGGCAAGCGGCCAGTCTACTCCCCTCGCCTTAACTCTGTCGCCCCTCTTCAGGAGGCGTTGGAGGAGCCTTGCCGGCCTTGGTCTTGGCCTCGCCCTTGGCCTTGTCCTTGCGTTTCAACAGGTTCGCGCGAAGGGCCCGCTCCAGCCGGGCGCGGCGTTCATCCGCCTTGCTGGGCGTGCCGTCCGCTTTGCTCTCGTCTTGTGCGGCCATGACCGGGCTTCTTATATCATGGCAGCGGCGCGGGTAAGCCCGGGCGCGAGCCTCGGTAGTTTCCTTGCGCCGCTTGGCGCGCTATGGCAGTTTGCGCGCCGCACGAAGGCCGGCCACGGACGGACGGGGCCGCTTGTCCCAGATCTTGCCCGACCGGGCCTCAATCGCCGCCGTAGCTCAGTGGTAGAGCACGTCATTGGTAATGACGGGGTCGACTGTTCAATCCAGTCCGGCGGCACCATTTCCCGAAGTTCATCCTGAAGGCGCTCTAACCATAAGCGCCAATTTTGGCGGCCCGCGCGCTTTCTTGCCACAAAGAGGGTGAAACTTGGGCCCGTCAGCATCAATTAGTATGTGTCGGGGGGACACTCATCGCGGAGGAAGGCTATGCCGAGCGATAGGTCCCAATATCGGGGTTACGAGATTCAGTTGCGGCAGGAATGGTCGAATTGGTGCGCGAAGGTGCACCCGACCCGCGCCGACCTTCCCATCCTCGCCCAATCTCCCCTGCTCACCCTGTCCACGAAGAGGGGCGAGGCGCTCGCCGCGGCCAAGCGCAATATCGACGCGGCGCTGGGCGATCTCGCGCAGAACGTCGCCTAGCGGCTATCTGGCGAGCAGCGCATAGGCCGCGTAGCACAAGGTCAGCGCGAGCAACGGCCGGAGCAGCCATTCCGGCGCCACGCCGGCGAGCCGCGTGCCCAACAGGATGCCGGGGATCGAGCCGCATAGAAGCGCCAGCAGGATCCAAGGATCGACATGGCCGAGGCCGAGATGGCCGGCGCCCGCGACGAGGGTGAGCGGCACGGCATGGGCGATGTCCGAGCCGACGATGCGTTTCGCGGGCATCAGCGGGAACAGCATGGCGAGCACGACGACGCCGATGGCGCCGGCACCGACCGAGGTCAGCGTTACCAGAAAGCCGAGCGCGGCGCCGAACAAGACGGTCGCCACCGTGCGTTGCGGCCGGCCGTTCTTCGCGGCGACGTTGGCGTGGCCCTTCATCAGGATCGGGTAGAGCACGATGGCAAGCGCACTCACCGGGAGAGCGAAGGCGAGACCGTAGCGAATCCATTGCGCCGTGGCGTCGGTGTTGAGCGGCACGAAGGCCAAAATCGCCAGCACGAGGATCGCCGCCGGGATGCTGCCCAAGGCCAGCCGGATAACGACGGGCCAGTCGACAGTCTCGGCGACATGATGGCGCCAGCCGCCCACGGTCTTGGTCACCGCCGCGTAGAGAAGATCGGTGCCCACGGCGACCGCCGGAGAGACCCCGAACGTCGAGATGAGCAGAGGCGTCATCAGCGCGCCGCCGCCGACACCCGTCAGCCCCACGAGAAAGCCTACACCGAAGCCGGCACCAGCCAGGGGCAGCAGGGCCGAAGCCCAGCTGAAATCAGTCATCGATGAGAAGCTCCCCCTACGCTGCCGGCGCGATCATCGTACCCATTCGGGTTTCTGACATTTATCGGTCGGTCTCGATCAGAACCGGAACCCCGGCGGAGCGTAGCAGAACCGCCACCTCCTGCGCACGCCGCTCGAACTCGGCGCGGTCTTCCGGGGACTCGCCGAGATCGGCGCAGAGTCCGGCGAGCCGCGCACGGTCCAGCACCAGGACGCCGTCGCCGACGGCGGCGCTGCTCGACTGCACCCAAGTAATGACGCCGCCCGCGACGGTCGCGCCATCGATGGCGTTGACCAGCACGAAATTGCCGGTGAGCGGCAGATCGCGGAAGAGATCGACCGCGGCCGGACGGCCGAGCAGAATGCGGCAATCGGCGATGTCGTTCATGCCGCAGGCGTGCGCCTGCGTGGCGCCAAGGGTCTCGAAGTCGATCAGCGCCGAGACGCTGATCGAGGTCACGGGGGTGAGATCGGTGGCGGTGCGGAGCAGATAGCCCGCTTCCGGGTCGAACGGCTTCTCGGAGAGCCAGACGAGGCGCGCCTCCATCACATCCGCATTCACGGGGCGGCGCTTCACTTCCGACAGCACGGCGCCGCGGGAAATGTCGAGATCCGTGTCGAGCACAAGGGTGACCGCATCGCCGGTCTGCGCCACGGGCAAATCGCCATCCATGGTGGCGATGCGGCGCAAGGTGGCGCCGAGTCCGGTTCTGGCGTCGACCACGCGGTCGCCCACGCAGATCTCGCCGGAGGTCACGGTGCCGGCATAGCCGCGGAAGTCGCCACCGCCGCGCAGCACGAGCTGCACCGGCATGCGGAAGGGCGCATTCTCGGGAACCGCCTTCGGATCGACGCTCTCCAGATAGGCGAGCAGGGTCGGGCCGCCATACCACGGCATCTCGGCGAAACGGGCGACCACGTTGGCGCCCGTCAGCGCGGCGACGGGAATCGTGGCGATCTCGGCGAAGCCGAAATTCCTGGCAAGCGCGCGGAAGTCGGCATCGATGGCGCGGTAGCGCGCCTCCGACCAGCCGATCTGATCCATCTTGTTGACGGCGAGAACGACCTTCTTGATGCCGACCAGGTCGCAGATCGCCGCGTGGCGGCGGGTCTGTCGCTTCACGCCGTGGCGGGCATCCACGAGCAGGATAGCGACGTCGGCATGGGAGGCGCCGGTCGCCATGTTGCGGGTGTATTGCTCATGGCCCGGTGAATCGATGATGATGAAGCGGCGGCGCTCGGTCTCGAAATAGCGCCAGGCGATGTCGATGGTGATGCCCTGCTCGCGCTCGGCGACCAAGCCGTCGAGCAGCAGGCTGAAGTCGATGCGCTCGCCGTTCACCGCGCGGTTGTGCGAGGCGTGCAGGATGGCCGCGCGCTGATCGTCGGTGACGCCGGCGGCATCCCACAGGAGGCGGCCGATCAGCGTGGACTTGCCGTCGTCGACGGAACCCACGGCCACGAAGCGGCACAGCTCCTTGTTCTGGTAGCGCGAGAGGTATCCCTCGATGTCGCTCGCGATGAGCTCGTTCTCGCTGGCCATCAGAAGTATCCCTCGCGCTTCTTCTTTTCCATCGAAGCGCCCTGATCACTGTCAATCAGGCGGCCTTGACGTTCACTGGTGCGGCTGAGCAGCAT
>CAYUTT010000290.1:0-3392 GCA_964447575.1 uncultured Methyloceanibacter sp. | reverse complement strand
GGAGGCCGATGGCAAAGTGATCGAGGGGAGCTTTCTCGCCTTCGAGGTGATGAATGTCGGCCTCGCCGGCCCGCAGCTTTCCCTGTGCGGCAAGGCGCGCTCGGACGACGGGCAGCTCGACATTGCCGTGGTGCGGCCGGAGGAGCGCGAAGAATTCGCCAAATGGCTCGCCGGCGGCACGATGAAAAGCTGGCGCAAGTCGCCGCTGTACCGCTCCCGCTCGCTCGAGCTAACCTGGCACGGCGAGCCTGCAGCTGACCGACGGCATCGTCTGGCCGACGAAGGGCAATGAAGCAGCGGACCCTTCGCGCACAAAGAAAAGCGGCAAGAAGAGCGGCAAGGAGAAGAAAAAAGAAAAAAACAAAGAGCGCCGCCGAACTCGAGCGCGCCTATCGCGCGAACGACCTCAACAGCTTCGTGTGGGCGAACGTCGATTTCTACGACCGCAACACACAGCTCGCGCGCAATCGAACAGTAAAGCGGATTCTAGACTCGCTTCTTTTGCGTACTCTCAGTTTGCGCCGGCTCAGCCTTTCGCAGTCGGGACGGATGCAACAATCCTTCGACGATCACAGCCGGCTGGTGAAGGCTTACGAAGGCCGCGATCATAAACTGGCCGCGGCGCTCATGCATTCGAACCACATCAATGCGCTCGCGGCGCTGGAGGCGGGTCTCGCTCTGCGAGGCGCTGGGGGCAAGGGGGCCCCACGGCGCGCATTTGTACAGAGATTAGCTGAGGCTGCAATGCACACGGGAGGCGTAACCGCCGCCCGAGTCGCCCCTTCACGACTGACGTGCATTCCCAGGCGGACGCCGCTGATGGATGTGACCTGTAGGTTACGAGGCGCCTAAAATGTCTACTGAACGGTAGTCAGTCCGCGATCGGCTGGTGGCCGTCATTCTCACCGTAGGCTTCCTCCCGGTAGAGACCGAGAGAGTTTATGACCGGCAGGTCGTTGAAGGCGAATAGGCAGGCATCCTCAGTTTCTGACTCGTTGACATGCTCATGAATTGCCCAAGACGGGATGCAGAAGATGTCGCGCTCCTGCCAGTTGTAGCGCTTACCGTTGATGATTGAATAGCCGCTACCCTTGGCGCACTGGTAAACGAAGCTGCCGGTGTGACGATGGGCCTTGGTATGCTCACCCGGGCGAAGCATCTGCATGCTAGCGCCAAGGGTCTGCATGACCGGTCCACCGGTGACCGGGTTGATGTATTTCATTAATACGCCTTCATAGGGCGAGCCGTCGGTCGCTCTGGCATAGTTGCTCAACGCCTCGTAGGTCGGATTCCACTCGTATTTGAGAAGCGGCGAATAAGCCGCCGACCAGGAACGATTAGCGGGCAGAAGTCCTGGAGAGCCGTAGGTCAGCGTGGAATCGTCCACCGCATAAGTGACCTTCTGGGTCAGGTCGGGATGGACCGTGAAGAAGTTGGCCTCGAGCGCATTCATCAGCGGAATGTCTAGCCCGTCCTGCCAGATGCAGGTGGAGCCTTCTGCCGCCACGCCGTGCTCGTGCCAGGTGCCGTTCGGCGTCAGCACGAAGTCGTTGCGCCCGAGAGTCATCTTATGACCGTCGACGACGGTGTATGCGCCTGAGCCCTCCATGATGAAGCGGAGGGCGGAGGCCGAGTGAGCGTGCGCGGAGGCGGCCTCGCCGGGGTTCATCACCTGGAGCCCTGTGTAGAGCCAGCCCACGGCCGCCGAGACGTCACGCCGGTTCGGATTGACCAGGTAGATGACGCGCCGGCCCGCCTTCTCCGGCGTCACAAGATCCAGCGAGCGCAGCACTTGCTCGCGAAGTCGGCGATATGGCCACACCACCGGGAGCGACGTCGATTGCGGGAACCAGGGTTCAATTTCGTTTGCCACGGTCCACAATGCGCCGGCTTCGAGGTCTTCCAGCTCTCGGTAGTACTTAATCAGCTCCTCAGTATTCTCGACGTTCGACCTCCCCGCTACATCGTCACGCATTCGACTGGCTCCTCTTCTTTGGATCAGGTGTTTCTATGGCTTCTCCGTCCGGGCCATCGGCAAGAGCCGAGGAATCGCTGCCGAAGACCTGCGTCTGGCGGTTGCGGATGGTCACCGACTCCTGGGGGGCTGCATTAACCTGCAGGTTGAAAATGTCGAAACGCTGGTAGTGCCCCACGATGTCGTGCATCTGCTTGGGCTGGATACAGCGTTCCAAATCTATTTCGGCATAGACGATGCCTTCGTCGTCGGTCAGCGATGAGCCGACCACGCGACCATCGGGGCCGAGAATACCCGAGAAGGCGCTCGACTTACGCTCCAGCCGCGCCCTTGCGTCCGGAACGATAGTCTCCATTTGGGAGATGATCTCTTCCGATATGGTCGAGCAGGACACCACGGTGAAAAGCTTGCCTTCGAAGCTGTGTGCGGCGGCACGCAGCTGAATCGCCTCCGCCATGTCGTAGTCCGGCGGCGCGACGGGCAACGAGATGTAGCTGGCAACGTGTACGAGCTCGCCCTGCGCAAGCAGAGTGAATCGCGCGAGCGTATTGGTGTTTTCGCCGCAGGCTAGGCCACCGAGAGGTCCGATTGCCGTCTGATATACGACAAGTGACGAACCGTCTCCCTGTGTCCAGGTGAGCTTTTCCGCCCAGGTGGGTACAAGCTTGCGGTGGCGGCCGAGAAGCCGTCCGTCGGGACCGATGAACAGCAGGGTGTTGTAGATCGCGCCCCAACTCACCGGGCTGCGCTCGTTAATTCCGATGACGACGTGGATGTCATGGTTGCGTGCCGCCGCGCACAGGGCGCCGACTTCCGGACCATCGATAAGGATCGACGCCTTCGACATGCGTTGAAACCAGGCGCTGCCGGTCACGGGATCGGTGATCCAGTTCCAGTAAGGATAGCCCGGCACGAAGACTTCCGGGAACGCCACTAGGGAGGCGCCGCTGCGAGCCGCTTCGGTAATCAGATCAATCGCCTTGCTGATCGTAGCCGGCGTGTCGAGGAAAACAGGAGCTGCCTGTACGGCAGCGGCCTTGAACGAGGGAAGGGACTGCATCGGATTCCTTTCAATCGGAATGTGACACCAACCAGGAACACCCGCGGACCGCCAAATAGAGCCGGCTCAATGAAGCCTTGGCAACCACCGCGCCCAGTCGAGACAACTATTGTTGGGTTTCCGTTTCGGGGCGGGCCGTCCAGTACTCCCGGATGCGAGAATCAGCCCACACGGTAATCACTGCGCTCAATTTCTCCCTGAGTGAGATAGCGTTTCGACCCCATCTGTATCGCATCCATCTGAATTCCCGCATTGGTCTTCAGTAAAATCGCGCTCGGACCGCTTTGAGCTGATTGTCTGCGGTTTCCGTCGTCGAAATCTTTGAGACAAACGAGTCTTCAGGGTAACGGAGGGGCT
>CAYUTT010000289.1:0-3393 GCA_964447575.1 uncultured Methyloceanibacter sp. | reverse complement strand
CGTTATCCAGAGCCGGTGCGCGAGACATGCGTACGACCCGGTAACCGGTGATTTCTGGTCGATGCCGCACTCCGGATAACGCCTACAGGGTTTCGAGGAAGGTAAGAAGCTGCGGCGAAGGCCGCCATTTCCGAGGCTCTTTTGGTTCAAGCCCGGCGCGCTTCCAGAACGCTTCAAGCGCCTCCCGCTTCATCTGGAGGTTCGTGGTGACGTACCGGCTGGTCGTCGCCACCGATGAGTGGCCGAGGTAGTCACGGATCACTGTGATGTCGACGCCGGCCTGCAGAAGCGCGCACGCGCAACTGTGGCGCAGCACATGCGGCGTGATGCGGCGTTTCCGGAGCGTGGGGCATCGCCCGGCCGCGATCTTGGCGTGCTTTCCAAGCAGATACGCCACGCCATCACGCGACAGCGGCCCTCCCGCCGCGTTTTTGAAAAGGAGATCGTCACCGCTGCTGTTGCGGATGATTCGACGCAAGGCTGCCGCGGTTTCCGGCCACAATGGACAGATTCGCTCCTTGCTGCCCTTGCCAAGAAGGCGCACCTGTCTGGGCCGGTCCAGGCGGAGAGCCGATGGACGGAGCGACAACGCCTCGGCTACGCGGGCTCCTGTGTTGTACAGGAACAACAGCAGCGCACGATCGCGTTCACCATACCGTGAGCGAGCGTCGATTGCGGCGATCAACGCGCGCGCCTCTTCTGGCTCCAGGTAGGTGACGGCCCGCCGCGTGGCTCGTTTGGTCCGTAAGGCAAGGATGGCACCGTACTGCCCGGCACGGGTCACATCGTGCCGGAGAAGATACTGCACAAAGCTTCGCACGGCCGCCAGCCGGCAGTTTCGTGTGATGGCCGAGTTGCCGCGCTTGGTTTCGATATGCTCTAGAAATGCGAGCACCGCGTTGGCTCGCACGTCGTCGAGCGTCAGACCTGCAACGGGCTTATGCTGATGGTCCGCGAGGAACAGGAAGAACAGCTTCAGCGCGTCGCGGTAGGCTCGTACCGTGTGGCCGCTTGCTCCGCGTGTTTGGCGAAGGTGGTTCTGAAAGAAACTCTGCGTGGAACTCAATAGCGATTCTGAGTGAGCGCGGCTCATCGGGTGCGATCCTGATTCTCGCGATAGCGGCGGCGCAAGCGACTGGCGGCGAGGTTCAACAACTCCGGCGTCGCGTTCAGGTACGTCTCGGTTCCCATGATGTCCACGTGGCCCATGTACGCCGACAACCACGGCAAGCGAGTGTGTAGGTCCGCGCCCTGCTTGCACCAAATGCTCAACCGTTGGACCGCGAAGGCGTGCCGAAGGTCGTATGGACGTGGTCCGATTCGCCCTTTTGCCGGCTTCATGCCCGCGAGTTGAAACAGGGTGCGAAGCGTCCCACTGGCCGTGTTCACGGGCAATGTCGTCCTGTTGCCGCCGACGAAGAACCGGCCATCCGGGTCGGTCGGTGCAAACTCCCTTCGCGCGGCCAGATACCGGTCGAGTTCACGAGCCAAGGAACAATCAAACGGAACCCACCTCGCCCGGCCCTTGAACAGGTCAACGAACAGGACTGCAGATCGCGTGTCCACATCACGAATGCGCAAGCGAAGCGCCTCTCCAAAACGTATGCCCGTACAATACAGGACAAGCAGCAACGCCCTGTAAAGTACGGCGCGAAAGCGCGGGCGATTCAAACTCTCGCACAGCGTCAGAAGTTTGAGAACATCCTGCTCGGAGAGGAAGTGTGGCACGAACGTGGACTCGGTCGACAGTTTCGGCCAGCGCGGCTCGGCCACTTGGCGATCGGGTGATCGCCGCAAGAAAGCGAACAGTTGCCGTAGGACGGCGGCATCCGCCGACACGCTCACCGCCTTTCTGCCAGGTTTGTCCGCTAACCACTCGAGAGCGGCCTGATCCAGGGACAGTATCTTGGGCGCTGAGGCAACGAGAAACCGGTCGAACTCTCGCAGCGTGAACTCGGCTCGTGCGTACCGGTATCCCAGGCTCCGCTTGAACTGAAGGAACCTATACAGATCGCCCGCGATCGAACTCTTGAAGCTCTGGTTCATCGCGGCACTGGCAAGGCCACGCCACGTAGCCGCTTCAGCGCGACTCGCACATAGACCGATGTGGATGACACGCTGCGGTGGCCGAGAATGTCACTCAGAACTTTGATGTTCGCGCCCCCATCCACCTGCCGCGTGGCGTGACTGTGGCGAAACGCGTGGGCACCAATGACCTTCGCCCGAATGCCCGCCAACGTGGCCCAGTGACGGATCCGATGCCGGATGGCTGCGCTGGTCATAGGTTCGTAGGGCATGTTCTTTCGTAGGAACAAATGAGTGCCTCCCTTCGCGGGCGGCCGTTCCCGGCGAAGATAATCGATCAACGCCCTGGCCGCTGCGGGCAATAGCGGAAGTTCGATCGACGCCTTGGTCTTGGGCCGGTGAGCCCGAATTACTGAGCCCTTCCAGTCGATATCTCCAAGCCGAAGAGCGAGGACTTCGGCGGCGCCTAATCCATAGGTGGCCAGCAACAGGATGATGGCGTAATCTCGCCTTCCCGGCGACTGCTTCTTCTCTATGGATCTCAAGATGCGCCGTACATCGGCCCACGGCAACGTTCGCGGGGGCCGCTGGGACACACGAAATCGAGGTCGCATCACGCCGCTCGCCAGATCGGCTGTCAGCCTGCCTGTCGTATGAAGAAAGCGCAGAAACGCGCGAAGCGAACTGCAGGTGTCTGCCACAGTGCTCAAGGAGAACCTTGCGGCACTCATGCTGACGAATACATCCACGTCCTGCAAACGGGTCTGTTCGATCGGTCTCCTTCGACGCCGCAGCAGCGCCAGGAATGCAGTCGCCGTGTCGATATCGCGCCGAAGAGTCCGGGCTGACACGCCGCAATGCGCCTGACGGTACCGGCGGTATTCTTCGAACAACGGCGGCAAGGGTGGCGCCTCACTCTTGATTCGCCATGGCGGCGTTGTTACGCCGAGCGCGCGCAACGTGCAAGACCAAGCGTGCAGGGCGTTGTGCGCAACCCCTCTGCTGCTCGGTGCACTAGCCCGGTTCCCAAGTCTGGGACCGGCATAGTGGCGCACGAAGCGTTGAACGCCCTTGCGGGTCAGTTGTTCGACTTCGTCGAGCTTCCGCCTCTGACAAAACACCCGAAACCGCCGAACCCACTGCAGGTAGATATGGATCGTGCCAGAACACAGTTGCCCTTTACGCCATAGGTCGATGACGGCACGTTCCCAGTCGTCAACGGGCAATGCGCGGTTGCTCATGCCTACTCTGACGAGCGCATGAGCAAAAGCGTTGATGCGTTATCACGAGGGCCGCCGCACCAATCAGGCTGCTCTA
Source organism: uncultured Methyloceanibacter sp. (assembly GCA_964447575.1). GTDB lineage: Bacteria > Pseudomonadota > Alphaproteobacteria > Rhizobiales > Methyloligellaceae > Methyloceanibacter. The sequence goes on along the minus strand of CAYUTT010000289.1, from coordinate 51 downwards.
TCGGCTGCCACGAGACAGCTCTGGATAACGCCGGAGTTGGGATAATGCGCC
>CAYUTT010000288.1:0-3425 GCA_964447575.1 uncultured Methyloceanibacter sp. | reverse complement strand
TCTTGAAGCAGTTGTTATAGAAGATGTCGGCGAAGGACGGTGCGATCAGGCAGCGGAAGCCGAAATCGAGCAGCGCCCAAGGCGCGTGTTCGCGGGAGGAGCCGCAGCCGAAATTCTCGCCGGCGATAAGGATCTTCGCCTCCGTGTAGGGCGGCTTATGCAGCACGAAGTCGGGGAGCTTCTCGCCGTTCTCGTCGTAGCGGAGCTCGGCGAACAGGCCCGTGCCGAGGCCGGTGCGCTTGATGGTCTTCAGGTACTGCTTGGGGATGATCATGTCGGTGTCGACATTGATCATGGGCAGATAAGCGGCGATGCCCGTGAGCGTGGTGAATTTTTCCATTTCGGTCCTCTGGACCGCCAGCATATAGCGCCTCGCGGTCCGGCTTTCCACCGTCACATATCCGCGCTTTTCTAAGGGCAGCCTGGGCCTTAAGGTCCGGGGCCAAGCGGCGGGAGGGACGAACGAATGGCGGGAGCTTTGATCTTCGAGGCGCATCCGGCGATGTTCCGGGCGCATCCCTTCTGGTTCATCCTATGCGTGCTCTTGATTGCGGCTTTCGGGCTCGGCCTGCTCTTTCTGCTTTACTGGTACATCAAGACGCGGGCCACGTCGCTGACGGTCACCGAGCATGACCTGCTCTATGAGCGTGGGATTCTGAGCAAGGAGCGGCTGGCCGTGTCGCTGCGCCATGTCCGCTCCGTCCAGGTCAATCAGAGCTTCATCAACCGCATCCTTGGCGTCGGCGAGATCGAGATCAAAACCGCGGGCGACGAGCCCGAATTCACGGTTCGCGATCTGCCCGATCCCCATCGCGTGCGCGAGGCGATCAGCCGCGCGCAGGAGATAAGGCTCAGCAGCGACTAGGGGCGAGGGACGCGATGGCAGGCGAAGAGGACAGGCGCGACCGCAAGGAGGCGACGCGGCTGCTCGTGGCGGCGGCGATTGCGCTGATCCTGCTCGCCGCCATGGGCGTCGCGGGCCTTTACTATTTCACCGGGGTGCTCTGGGAGACCGACCCGTTCTCCGAGGGGCTGGGACTCAAGAACGCAGCGCTCATCTCCTTCGCCGTGTCATTTGTCGCGATCCTGGTGATGACGGTGGTCTCCGGCGGCGACGCCATTCTCGGCGAGCTGCCCTTCACCATCATCGGCTTTCTGATCTTCTTCGTGATCTTCTGGCTGATGATCGCCTGGATCTTCTAGACTAGGCGTGGAATTTCCGCAGAACCAACCCTTTGTCATGGCCGGGCTTGTCCCGGCCATCCACGTCTTTGTCATGTGCGCGAAAATCGTGGATGCCCGGCACAAGGCCGGGCATGACGAGTTATAGTGGACAGCTAATTCGGCGGGCCGAGCGTGCGCAGCTGCGTGGTGGAGCCGGACGTCCGGGTGCCGCCGTCGATCAACTGGCGATAATAGGCGCGCATGGTCTCGCACCGCTTCGGCCCGGGCGGATGCACCGCGTCCCCCTTCAGCTGCGAGATGAAGGCGCAGATCTCCTCCATGCCTTGCGCGTCGAGCCAGCCCCATTTGACGCCGCGCCGGATGGCGAACAGATCCGCCTTGGTCTCGTCGGCGCCGATGAACTGGTGCCCGCATTCGTGGCTGTAGATGTAGAGCTTCACCTGGGTGGAGAGCCCGCTGATCTTCTTGGTGTTGAGGATGAGGAAGCCGGGAAACGCGCCGCCCCAGCTGTCGAAATTCGGGTTGAGCACGGTCGGCCGCGTGCCGCAATTGACGGCCCTGCCGTCAATCGTGAGCTGGCCGTGGCCCATGATCGTGGCGGCGGGACCGACCTCCTCGGCATATTCCTCGATCGTGGGGACGGTGCGCGCCGAGCCCCCGAAGACAAATTCCTGGGCGCTCGCGCCGGAGCCCGTCCCGGCCAGGAACGCCAGGGCCCAGGCCGCAACCGCCATGAAACGCATGATTTCCCACCCGTTCAGCATGTCGAGTCGCACTCTAAGGGGTGAATTCTATCCGCGCAATTACCGGCAGGACCGGCGGAGCGGTTCCCGCTCGCGCGAAGGTTTTTCGGCGCCGGCCGGTCAGTCGGCGGCTTCGGACTCGATGCGCTCCATGTCGTCGTCCGAGAGGCCGAAATGGTGGCCGATCTCGTGCACCAGCACGTGGGTGATGATGTCGCCCAGCCTGTCCTCATGCTCGGCCCAATAGTCGAGGATCGGGCGGCGGTAGAGGAAGATCATCTCGGGCAGCGGCGAGACGTCGAGCACGCTCTGGCGGGTGAGGTCGACGCCCTGATAGAGGCCGAGCAGGCCGAACTCGGACTCGATGCCGAGCGAGTCGAGAACCTCGTCGGTTGCGAAGTCCTCGACGCGGATCAGCACGTCCTTCGTCATGTTGCGGAAGTTCGCCGGGAGCTTGTCGAAGGCGGCTTGCGCGATCGCCTCGAACTCGGCGAGGCTCGGCGCGCGGTGCTTGTGCCATTCGGTCATGGCCGCTCCGCCGGCTTGTCCGCGACGAGGATCGCCTCGCGCAAGGTGAAGACGAGCCCGTCCGCCTCCTCGCGGGGGCGAAGGAGGCTGCGCAGCGGCTCCTCGTAAAGCATCTCCTTCAGGCGCGCGGCGGTGGGGCCTGAGCAGCGCATGCGCGCCACCCAGGGTTCGAAGGGAATGTCCTGATCCATGACTTCGGCCGTGACCTGTGTGAGGCCAGCATTCCGGATGAGGGTGGTCCATTCGTCGAGGCAGAGCGCACGGCCGTGGCTCGAATCGCGCAGCTTCTCGAAGGCGTTATAGCGCGCGGCGAGGCTCTCGTCGTCCGGCGAGATATTGTCGACCAGCGCGAAGATGCCGCCTGGGATCAGCACGCGCGCGGCCTCGCGCACGAAGGCGCGCGGCTTGCGGAAGTGATGCGCGGCGAGCCGGCAGGTGACGAGGTGGTAGCTCGTGTCCGGGAAGGGCAGGTCTTGGGCTTCCGCTTGCGCCGTGACCACGTTGCTCAGCCCGCGCGCCTTGGCGAGCTTGCGGGTCTCGGCCAGCATTTGTGGCGTGATGTCGCTCGCGGTGACCTTGGCGACGAGCGGTGCGAAGGCGAGCGCGGTGTGGCCGGCGCCGCATGCGATGTCGAGATGGCGCCAGGTGGGCTTGGTCTCGATGAGTTCAAGGAGCCGCGTCAGACTCGGGCCCGCGGCATGCACGGTGGAGGCCGCGTAGTCCGCCGCCGCCTCACCGAATTTCTGCTGGGCCAGGGATGTCACGCTGTCCTCACCAGCGCGCGTGACTAATGCAGCTCGCGGATGTCGACGAAGCGCCCGGCAATGGCCGCGGCGGCCGCCATTTGCGGCGAGACGAGATGCGTGCGGCCCAAGCGGCCCTGGCGGCCCTCGAAATTGCGGTTCGAGGTCGAGGCGCAGCGCTCGCCGGGTGAGAGCTTGTCGGGATTCATGGCCAGGCACATGGAGC
>CAYUTT010000287.1:0-3450 GCA_964447575.1 uncultured Methyloceanibacter sp. | reverse complement strand
GGTAGCTCGTGCCTTGTCATCGTCATGGCCGGGCTTGTCCCGGCCATCCAATGAGGCCTGTCCTCGCTCCCTTGCCCCGAAAGGTGTCGCACCGCCCTAGTGGATGCCCGGAACAAGTCCGGGCATGACGAAAGGAGTAGAGAGGGCAGCAACGGAGATAGCCGTAGCCCGCATGAGCGGAGCGAAATGCAGGGAGAGATCGGGACCCCGGATTGCGCTTCGCTCATCCTGGCGACTTGCTACCGGCTCACACAGCTCGACCCGACCCCTCAACCCCATGGACCTGAACGACATTCTTCGCGAGATCAGGTCCGATGTGGTAACTTTGTTCATGAACGGCTCCCCCTTTGGCAGTTCCTCAACAGCAGAAGCTCGAGCACACCGCGCGGCAAATGCGATCGCATATTGGCGCGGGAGCGGACATCGCCATGAGGAGGGTGTCATGGTGTCTCACCGACAACGCCCCGGAAGCGGGCTCAAGCTTTATCAATGGGCCGCAGTGGCGGCGCTTTCGGCGTTGACGCTCACCCTGGTGGTCCTCGATGGCCCACCGGCCAGCGCAGAGGAAACCAGCGGCGTTCCAACACAAGCGGGCCAACGGCCCGAACTTGGCGCGGCGCTCGTCCTTGACGGCCGCAATCTGACCATCCCCGACGTCATATCGGTCGCGCGCGGGAACACCCCCGTGACCCTCGACCCCGCGGCGATGGAGCGCGTTCTGCAGTCGTTCGAGCTTCTCCTCGGCGCGGCCGAACAAGGCATTCCCATCTACGGGCTCAATCGCGGCGTCGGAGAGAATAAGGACAAGACGATCTTCAGCGGGGCGATAACCCCCGAGGCCCGCCAACTATCCGAGAGCTTCAACACTAACAATCTCCGCGCCACCAGCGCGGGCGTCGGGCCCGAGGCCTCGGAGGAACTCGTTCGCGCCCTCATGGTCATTCGCCTCAACACGATTCTGGCCGGTCACACCGGCGCGCGGCCGGAGGTGGCCGAGCGCTACCGCGACTTCCTCGATCTGCGTATCCATCCGGTGATGCCCACCCGCGCGTCTGTAGGTGAGGCGGACATCACGCTCCTGGCTCATATCGGGCTGGCCATGATGGGTGAGGGAGAGGTGATCTACAACGGACGACGCATGTCAGCCAGTGCAGCGCTGAGCGAAGCGGGCCTTGAGCCGCTGGTGCCGTTCGCCAAGGACGCCCTCGTCATCATGAGCTCGAATGCATTCGCGGCGGCGCTTGCCGCCTTCGCGCTTCACGACGCGGAGCATCTGCTGGCGGTGACCCGCAAGGTATGGGCGCTAAGCCTGGAAGGCCTAAATGGTAACCTTGCCCCCTACCTGCCGGTCGTCAACGAGGTCCGGCCATATGCCGCTCAAGGGCGGGCCGCGGCAGGCATCCTGGCCGAGCTTGACGGCAGCTACCTGTGGCAGCCATCCAGCCAGCGTGCGCTGCAGGATCCGCTGAGCTTCCGTACGGCAAGCCACGTACTTGGCGTAGCCGAGGAGGACCTCGACCGGCTGAAGGAGATGCTCGAGATCCAGATCAACTCCTCGGACGACAACCCCGCGTCCATCCCAGGTATCGCGCCCCCGCCCGACGTGTCGGATCAGGTGCGCTCCTATTATGTGACGACCGGCGCGGTGCACGGGGCGGTCATCCCCACCGCCAATTTCGAGCCGTTGCCCTGGGTCGTGCCGCTGGTATCGCTGGGCACCGCGCTCGGCCGCGTGTCCGGCAGCTCCGCGGCGAGGACCGCGCGCCTCGGGACGCCGGAGTTCACTCACCTCTCTCGCTTTCTCGCGCCCGACGACACCACTTTGGCCTACTCGGCCGTCCAGAAAGTGTACGGCGCCCTCGACCTGGAGAACCAGGAGCTAAGCCAGCCGGTCTTGCGGAATCCGCTGCCCATTGCCGGCGATATCGAAGACGTGGGGACGAACTCAGCGTCTGCCGCACAGCGCGTCCTTCAGCTCATCGACAACCTGTACTATGTGCTCGGGCTGGAGCTGATGCATGCTGCGCAGGCAGTCGACCTCCGCCGCCGCGCCAGCCCCGACCTTGCGCTCGGCGACGGAAGCGGCACGCTGTTGCAGAGCTTCCGACAGGTGGTCCCCTTCCTCGATCGCGACCGTCCGCTCACCCCAGACATCCAGGCGTCCTATCAGTTTCTGCGGCAGCTTGACGTCGGCCAATAATCGAAGCGCCCGGAAGCGCTGGGCTGGCACCATGGCATGAAGGCCGTGAGGCTCTCTTCGAGCCTCCCATCAATCCGACCCCCTCACTCCCACTCGATCGTCCCGGGCGGCTTGGAGGTGATGTCGTAGACCACGCGGTTGATGCCGCGCACCTCGTTGATGATGCGCCGCGCCGCAGCCCCAAGAAAATCGTGGGAGAAGTCGTAATAGTCGGCGGTCATGCCGTCGGTCGAGGTGACGGCGCGCAGCGCGCAGACATAGTCGTAGGTGCGCGCATCCCCCATCACGCCGACGGTGCGCACGGGGAGCAGCACGGCGAAGGCCTGCCAGATCGTGTCGTAGAGACCGGCTTTGCGGATCTCCTCGAGATAGATGGCGTCCGCTTTGCGCAAGATCGCCAGCTTCTCCTCCGTGATCTCTCCGGGGATACGGATGGCGAGCCCCGGCCCCGGGAAAGGATGCCGCCCGACAAAGGCCTGCGGCAGGCCGAGCTCGCGCCCGAGCGCGCGCACCTCGTCCTTGAACAGCGCGCGGAGCGGCTCGACCAGCTTCAGCTTCATGGTCTCGGGCAGCCCGCCCACATTGTGATGCGACTTGATGGTGACGCTCGGGCCCCCTGTCGCCGACACGCTCTCGATCACGTCCGGGTAGAGCGTGCCTTGCGCCAGGAACTCGGCGTGTTCGAGCTTCTCGGATTCCTCCTCGAAGACCTCGACGAACAGCCGCCCGATGATCTTGCGTTTTCCTTCCGGGTCGCTGATGCCTTCCAGCGCGCGCAAGAAGCGCTCGCTCGCGTCGACATGCACCAGCGGGATGTTGTAATGGCCGCGGAACAGGTCGACGACCTCCTTCGCCTCGTCTTGGCGGAGCAGCCCGTGATCCACGAAGATGCAGGTGAGCTGATCGCCGATCGCCTCGTGGATGAGGAGCGCGGCGACCGCGGAATCGACGCCGCCTGAGAGCCCGCATACCACGCGGCCGTCGCCCACCTGGTCGGCGATGCGCATGACCTCCGCCTCGCGGAACTGCGCCATGCTCCAGGTCCCGGCGCAACCGGCGATCTCGCGCACGAAATTCGCGATCAGCGCCGCGCCCTTCGGCGTGTGCACCACTTCGGGGTGGAACTGCACGCCGTAGAGCCGCCGCGAATCGTCGGCGATGGCGGCGAACGGCGCGCCGGTCGAGATGCCGACGGCGCGAAAACCCGGCGGCAGCTTGGTCACGCGGTCGCCGTGGCTCATCCACACTTG